>JAYSVT010000369.1:0-3010 GCA_043718455.1 Hyphomicrobium sp. | reverse complement strand
GCCAAAGCCAACGCGGCCCTTCAAATCGCCAACGATGACGAGGGCTGCAAAGCCAAAGCGCTTGCCGCCTTTCACCACTTTGGCGACGCGGTTGATATGGACGAGCTTGTCGGAGAACTCACTCTCGACCTTCTCGCGTTCGCGATCGCGTCCGCGCTCTTTTTGGGGTGTGCGTGCCACGGTCTAAAACCCTTCTTTCATTAGAACTTAAGGCCGCCTTCGCGAGCCGCATCGGCAAGCGCTTTGACGCGCCCATGGAATATGAAACCGCCGCGGTCGAACACGACGTCCTTGATGCCAGCCTTGACGGCGCGCTCGGCGACCAGCTTGCCGACGGCGGCGGCGGCGGTCTTGTCGGCACCCGTCTTCAGCGAGGTCCGCAAATCTTTCTCAAGCGACGAGGCGCAAGCCAGCGTCTTGCCCGCGACATCGTCGATGACTTGGGCGTAAATGTGCTGACCCGAACGGTGCACCGACAGGCGCATACGGCCTTCAGCGCGGCCCTTCAGCGAGCGGCGCACGCGCGCGCGGCGCTTCTGGAATAATTTGTTGTGCGTGCTCATGGCTGCATCCTTACTTCTTCTTGCCTTCCTTGCGGAAGATGTATTCGCCCTGATAACGCACGCCCTTACCCTGATAGGGCTCGGGCTTGCGCGAGGCGCGGATCACGGCTGCCATCTGGCCAACGGCCTGACGGTCGGTTCCTGACACTGTGACGATTTCCTGCTTGGCGCCGCCAACCTTGACTTCGACACCGGCCGGCACTTTCAACACCACATCGTGGCTATAGCCAACGCTGAGGGTCAGTTGGTCTTTGCTTTTCATGGAGGCTTTGAAGCCGACGCCATGAATTTCGAGGATCTGCGAGTAACCGTCGGTCACGCCCTTCACCAGATTGGCGACCATGGTGCGCGACATGCCCCACATAGCGCGCGCCTGCTTGGTATCTTCGCGCGTCGTCACTTCGATACCCTCAGCGGTCTTTTCGACCTTGAGAATATCGGGTGCCGTGAACGAAAGTTCACCCTTGGGACCCTTGACCTTGACGGTGTTGCCCGAAACAACCGCCGTAACGGTGGCAGGGACGGGAACCGGCTTTTTTCCAATTCTTGACATGGCGTCTTGCCTTGTGAGGCCTAGCGGTAAAACCAGGCCATCTCCCTTAGAATACGTTGCAGATAACTTCGCCGCCGACGTTCTCTTCTTTAGCGCGCACATCCGACATCACGCCCTTGGGCGTTGACAGGATGGCGACGCCGAGACCGTTGGCAACGCTCTTGATATCTTTGACCGGCGAGTAAACCCGGCGGCCGGGCTTGGACACGCGCGTGATTTCCTTGATGGCCGGCTGGCCATTGAAGTACTTGAGTTCAATTTCGAACTCAGGCACGCCGCCCTTTTGTTCAATGCGGGCGTAACCGCGAATAAAGCCTTCTTCGGCCAACGCATCGAGCACGCTGGCGCGCAGCTTGGAGGCGGGCGTCGAGACCTTCGGGCGGCGCCGCATCTGTGCGTTGCGGATGCGTGTGAGCATATCGCCCAGGGGATCGTTCATTGACATATTCTGTGCCCCTTACCAGCTCGACTTGACCATGCCGGGCACAAGGCCCTGGCTCGACAGCTCACGCAGCTGGTTGCGGCAAAGCTTGAGCTTGCGATAGTACCCGCGTGCGCGGCCGGTGACTTCGCAGCGATTGCGAATGCGCACCTTCGAACCGTTACGGGGCATTTCCGAGAGCTTGAGGCGCGCTGCAAAGCGCTCCTCGGCCGGACGCTTGTCGTCGTTTGCAAGATCCTTCAAGCGCTTGCGCTTGGCGGCATGCTGCTCGACGAGCCGGCGGCGGTGATTGTTCTTTTCGACGGAACTGGTCTTTGCCATGTCTTATCTCCAAAGGCCTTTCGGTAACTCGTTATAGAAGTCCCGAGGTCCTCTAGCTGCGGAAGGGGAAGTTGAAGCCGCGAAGCAATTCGCGCGCCTCGTCATCAGTATCGGCGGACGTGCATACGATCACGTCCATGCCCAGAATCTCGTCGACCTTGTCGTAGTCGATTTCCGGGAACACGATGTGCTCTTTCAAGCCGCAGGCATAGTTGCCACGGCCATCGAAGCTCTTCGGGTTGAGCCCGCGGAAGTCCTTGACGCGCGGCAGCGCGATGGTGACGAACCGGTCGAGGAATTCGTACATGCGATCACCGCGCAGCGTCACCTTGGTGCCGAGCGTCATGCCTTCGCGAACTTTGAACGAAGCAATCGACTTGGTCGAGCGCGTCATGATCGGCTTCTGGCCGGCAATGAGCGCCAGATCGGCAGCAGCGTTGTCGACCTTCTTGCGGTCGGCCGTTGCTTCGCCAACGCCCATGTTGAGAACGATCTTCTCAAGGCGCGGAATCTGCATCACGTTCTTGTAGCCGAACTTGGCAACCAGCGCGTCGCGCACCACTTTTTCGTAGTGCGACTTCATACGCGGCTTATAGCCGGCCGGACGTGGTTTGATCTCGCGCGGAGCGGCGGGAGTTGCGGACTTCGCCTTCTTGGGATCCTTGGCGATTTTACCGCCACCCATCTGCGACTTAGCCCCAGATTGGGCCTGGCCGCCGGCTGGTTTGCCGCCCTTTGCTGACTTGTTGTCGGCCATGGCTTAGTTCTTCTCCGGAATGATTTCGCCAGAGCGCTTGGCGATACGAACCTTTTTGCCGTCCTCGAGAACTTTGAAGCCGACGCGTGTCGGCTTGCCGTCCTTGGGATCTTCGAGCGCAAGGTTGGACAGATGAATAGCGGCTTCCTTGGAAATGATGCCGCCTTCGAGCTTGGCCGTCTGACGCTGATGCTTGCGCACCATGTTGACGCCACGAACGACGGCGCGGTTTTCCTTGGGGCGGACTTCGATCACTTCGCCGTGCTTGCCGCTGTCGCGGCCGGTGAGCACGATGACATGGTCGCCCTTCTTAATTTTGAGCGAGGCCATTACAGCACCTCCGGCGCAAGGCTGACGATTTTCATGTGGTTCTT
>JAYSVT010000368.1:0-9028 GCA_043718455.1 Hyphomicrobium sp. | reverse complement strand
AACGATCTCGAAGCGCTGACCTACGTCAACTTCCTGTGCAACGAGCAAGGCTTCGATCCGATCACGTTTGGCGCGACTGTTTCAGCGGCCATGGAGCTCTATGAACTCGGTCTCATCACCAAAGAAACAACGGGTGGCATCGATCTCAAGTTTGGTTCTGCTGAAGCGCTCGTTGCTTGCGCGGAATTGACGGGCGAAGGCAAAGGTTTCGGCAAGGAGCTTGGTCTCGGATCGCTGCGTCTGTGCTCCAAGTACGGCCGTCCTGATCTCTCCATGACCGTCAAGGGCCAGGAATTCCCGGCTTACGACTCGCGCGGCATTCAGGGCATGGGTCTCACCTACGCAACGTCAAACCGTGGCGCATGCCACTTGCGTTCGTACACGGTGTCGTCCGAAATCCTTGGCATTCCTGTTAAGACAGATCCATTGACCACGGAAGGCAAGCCTGCTCTCGTCAAGGCGTTCCAGGACGCGACGGCTGCCGTCGATTCGTCGGGTCTGTGCGTGTTCACGACCTTCGCTTGGACGCTGAACGACATCGCACCTCAAATCGACGCCGCTTGCGAGGGCAACTGGACCCCTGAAAAGCTGCTCGAAACGGGAGAGCGCATCTGGAACATGGAGCGTATCTTCAACAATCGCGCAGGCTTTACGCATAAGGACGACACGCTGCCGCCGCGCCTCCTCAAGGAAGCAGCAACGACGGGCCCTGCCAAGGGTCTCGTCAGCGGCCTCGAAAAAATGCTGCCCGAATACTATCAGCTTCGCGGCTGGACCAACGAGGGCGTGCCGACCAACGAAACGCTCTCGAAGCTCGCCCTGTAATCGAGCGCATGGGCTTTGATGCTTGAATCCAAGGGCCCACCTGAGTGAAAATTCGGGTGGGCTTTTCGTTGTCGGGATCCGAATAACCGGAGAAGAGTGATGCACCACGTCATCGTTGGATCGGGCCCTGCCGGGGTAACCGCCGCTGAAACCATCCGCAGCATCTGCAAGAATTCAAAAATCACCATGATCGGCGGCGAGGGCGAGCCGCCTTATTCGCGCATGGCCATTCCCTACCTGCTGCATGGAGATATCCAGGAGAAGGGCACGTACCTGCGCCAGACGGCCGGGCACTACGACGGTCTCGGCATCGACTACAAACAGGCGCGCATCGCTGGCATTGACGCCACGAAGAAGCAGCTGTGGACCTCAAACATCGAGCCAATTGCATACGACAAACTCTTGCTCGCAACCGGCGCCACACCCATCATCCCGCGCATGGAAGGCGCTGATCTACCCGGCGTTCATACGTGCTGGACGCTCAGTGACGCGCGCGCCATCGCCAAGCTCGTCGGCAAGGGCACGCCTGTCGTCCTCGTCGGCGCTGGCTTCATCGGCTCGATCGTGCTCGAAGCACTCCACAAAACCGGCGCGCAATTGACCGTTGTCGAAATCGCCCCGCGCATGGTCGCGCGCATGATGGACGAAACGGCGGGCGGTATGCTTGGCCGCTGGTGCACGGAGCATGGCGTGCGTGTCTTGACCAACACAAAGGTTCTCGGCATTTCGCAAGGCAGCGGCGCCGGTGCGTCCAAGCTATCAGTCGGCTTGTCGAACGGCGAACACATTCCAGCAACCCTTGTCGTGCTTGCAGCGGGCGTGCGCTCCAATACCGGCATCCTCGCTGGCACTGGTGCCAAAGTCGGCGCCGGCATCGCCGTCAATGATCACCTCGAGACAACGGTACGCGACATCTACGCGGCCGGCGATTGCTGCGAGGGCGTCGATATCTCGACCGGCAAACCCGACATGCTCGCCATCCAACCCGTTGCGGTAGAGCACGGCCGTCTCGCGGGTCAGAACATGGCGGGCCAGAAGACGTCGCATCGCGGCTCGCTCAACATGAACGTGCTCGATACCATGGGCCTTATCTCATCGTCGTTTGGCTTGTGGCAGGGTTCGCCCGAAGGCAAGACGTCGAGCATGACAGACCAGAAGAACTGGAAGTACCTGAAGCTCAATTTCCTCGGCGACAAGCTCATCGGCGCGCAGTGCGTGGGCATGACCGACCACGTCGGCATGTTGCGCGGTCTCATCCAGACCGGCTTCCGGCTTGGCGTATGGCGTGACCGGCTCATGACCTCGCCAGAGCGCTTGCGGGAAGCTTACGTTGGCGTGGCGCAAGGCCATCCCGTTGGCGGCACAACGGGTCCGGCCCCGAAACTTCCCTCGCACAGTCCCGTGCTTAATCCGGCGCATTGAGATTGGCCCAATGCAGGTCACGTTGAAACTCTATGCGTCTCTCGGCGTTTATCTTCCCGGCACCGCCGTGAAGAACGAAGCCAAGCTCGAGGTCGCGGATGGCACAACCATCCGCCAGCTCCTCGACGCCTACAACGTGCCCCCCGCGGCATGCCATCTCGTGCTCGTGAACGGCCACTTCCAAGCGCCTGCCGTTCGCGGCGCGGTGCAGTTGAAACCCGGTGACGCGCTCGCTGTCTGGCCGCCGGTCGCGGGCGGATGACGAGTTCTCAGCCGTCGCCCTTCGCCGACCAGCGTCTGATGTCGATCTCAGTGTCCGAGTTCGCGATTTCAATCGGCACGCTCGGCCCACACAGCGACGGCGCAAGCGGCTCCAAGATATTCGAACTCGCATCCGGCATCGTGGAAATAACCTTCGCGCCGTTGCCGGGTGTCACCCTCGGCGGATTGCTCGCACTTCCTCGCGCAAAAATCGAACTGAAATTTTCCGATGCCGTCAGCCCCGCCGATCGCACGGCCTTCGTGCGCCTGTTCGATACCACGTTTCAGCGCGGCGGGGGGTGAGGGAAGTCCCCTCTCCCAATTGCCAAGCGCAGGAACGGGGAGAGGGGGACATCATCACCCCATCAACGCCCAATACGAAATAAACCCCGCCATATCTCCGGGTTTCACGCCCGTCACATTCTCCGGCAATTCGATCAATCCGTCCGTTTCCGTCAACGAGCTGATGACGCCCGCGCCGTCCTGACGGTATTTGGTGGCTTCGAAAATGCCGTCACCTGCCCGCGCGAGCGACACGCGCACATATTCGCGCCGGCCGGCTTTCTTTTTGTATGAGAACGCCGCGCGCACGGGATGCGCGATCAATGGCTCCGCCCGCGCGCCCGCCAATTGTAAAAACAACGGCCGCACAATCCGCGCGAACGTGACGAACGCTGCGACGGGATTTCCCGGCAATCCAGCAAAGGCTGCGTTCGCACCCGCGCCCCGTAAAACACCCATCGCAACGGGCCGTCCCGGCTTGATCGCCGTGCGCCAAAATGTGAGCGTGCCCGTTTGCTCGACGGCTTTGCGCACGTAGTCCGCGTCGCCGGTTGAAACGCCGCCGCTTGTCAGCACGAGATCGGCATTGGCGGCGGCGCCTGCGAGCGCGCCCGCCAGAATATTTTCGTCGTCTGCCAGAATGCCAAGATCGGTAACGTCAGCGCCGAGGCTTTCAGCCATGGCGATGAGCAGCGCGCGGTTGGCGTCGTACACGGCGGCTTTAGGGAGCTCAGAACCGGGCTCCACGATTTCGTCGCCCGTTGAAAAAATAGCGACCCGCACGCGGCGGCGCACTTCAAGTTGCGTCAATCCAACCGCCGCGACAATCGCGATGTGATGCGCTGCGAGCCGCGTGCCAGTCGAGAGCACAACGCTGCCCGCTTTTACGTCTTCGCCCTTGAGGCGGCGATTGGCGCCCACTTTCAAGCCTGAGGGCAGAATGACAGCATCGCCGTCAGCGCGGCAGTCCTCCTGCATGAAAACCGTGTCGGCGCCGTCCGGCATCGGTGCGCCGGTGAAGATGCGGATCGCTTCACCGGCTTTGATTTTCGCGCTCGCGTGGCCTGCAAAAATGGTCGCGCCTATCTCAAGCCGCGTTTCGCCGCCCAGCTTGAGATCGCTATGACGCACGGCATAGCCATCGACGGCCGAGTTATCAAACGGCGGCAGGCTGACGGGTGCCGTCACATCGCGCGCCAACACGCGGCCCCACGCTTGGCGCAACGCAACGCGCTCCGTCTCAACAACCGGCGTCACGCGCTCGGCAATCAAGCGCTCGACGTCATCGACCGTGAGCAGCGGTCCGCCAAAGGCAAAGCAATCGTCCGTGAGTTGAGCCATACGAAATGAAGAGCCTAACGAGATGCGATAACCAGCGTAAGTTGGGTCAAGCGAACGCGCAGACCCAACGGAGCCGTTGTTGCCAAGTTGTTGGGTCTGCACCCGGCTGACGCCTCCGTTTGACGCCAACCTACAAGCTTTGGCGGGCGAATTCACGCCCTTTGCGTCGCAGGCTTAAAACGTCTCGACCCAGGGCCGGACTTCAATCTCCCACGACCAAGAATTTCGCGGCTGATCGATGAGGTGGAGATACGAATCCGCTATTGCATCGGGATCGAGCGTGTTGGCGTTGCCGCCGTCTTCGCGCCCAACCGCACGTATCCCGCCATCCACGACAACGTGGGCGATGTGAATGCCTTGCGGGTGGAACTCGCGCGCCATCGATTGGGCAAGTCCGCGCAGCGCAAACTTGCCCATGGCGAACGGCGCCGATTGCGCATAGCCTTTGACGCTGGCCGACGCGCCTGTGAACAGAATCGTGCCGCGCTTTTCTGGCAGCATCAGCCGCACGGCCGCTTGCGCGACGCGGAACGCGCCGAAGGCCGTGATGTCGAGCGCCTTGCGCACCTCATCTGGATCAAGCGTTATGAGCGGTCCGCGCACACGATATGAGGGATTATAGACGACGACCTCCGGCACACCGCCGAGCCCAGCAAAGAGCGCGTCTACATCGCGCGTGTTCGATGCGTCACACGTAACAGCCTTGGCGCCCGTCTCGGCAACAAGCTTGGACAGCTTCTCCGTGTTGCGCGCAGCCAGCACGACGCTATGGCCTCGGCTCGCGAACTTGCGCGCCAATGATGCCGACAGTCCATCGCCCACACCAACGATGACAGATATGGCTTTGGTCATTTGCGAGTCCTCGAACGCACGTCGCGAGAGAATAGCGTAGGTCCCCGCTTGGATGCTATCGCAAAGACGGGACCAGTAGGTTGGGTAGATGGCGGTGTTCGGCTTGTGAGATCGAGCCGCAATACCCGCCCGAAACCCAACGCCAAGAGTTCAGATTTGTTGTGGCGCGGTTCGTGCGTGAGGTGTTGGGTTTCCTCCGGCGCTTACACGCCTCTGTCTACCCAACCTACGTTTCTTCGTTTTGATTTCACCCAACCTACTTACTGGTACTTCGTTGCTTGCCATCACACCACCCTCACTTCCTTCTTCCCATCTTTCGTGACAGTGACGTAATGCACCTCGCGATCGGGGAAGACTTTGGTTTTGAGGTCTTTGACCATTTCTTCGGCACCGCCCCCGGATCGCTTCTCGTCACTCGCGTGCCGAGGTCCGGGGCAAGCTGGCGCGATGACTTCGTCATGCTGAAAGCATGCCTCCGGCATGACCCAGATTTTTTCGCCCGATTTCCAATCCGTGGGCTGCAGCTTCGGCTGGCCCCCGATGAGCCGCTTCTCGACGTCGTCGAACACCTGTCCCCACAGCACACTTTTCTTGCGCGCCTCCGGCACGACGCCGAGCGGACGATCCTGCGCGTAGAAAAGCCTAAACTGCTGCAAGAGCACCGGCGTCATCAGCTCATTTTCTTTTGCCGCCTGCCCCGCTAGGGGGCTTCCAAGTGGTCGCGCGGCGGGCCATTCAAGATCCGCAATGAAGAACTGCGTGTGCCCCGGAGCGCAGCGACCACTGGTACGAGCCGATTGCGACATCAGCCAGACGATCTCGCCCAGCACTTCGCTCATTTTCTTCGCCGCGCCCGGCGGCACGGGGTGATTGAACGGCCCGCCAGGACCTCCTAGTCCACCATCGCCGGGTCCACCATTGCCCGGCCCGCCGTTACCTTGGCCACCAGGTCCACCAGCGCCCGGCCCATTGCCGCCCGGCCGCTGGACTGCGCTGCCCGTCCGGCTTGCCGCGCGCGCTTCGGGCTGCGGGGCTGGGGACGCAATCGGAGTTACAAGCTGCGGCCGCTGAACAGACGCCGCAGCCTGATCGAGGGCACTCGCCGTGTCGCCAAAGACGCCGGCTTCAAATCCTGCGACTGCCACCAAACCCAACATCCCCATCAATCCCCACATCACACCATCCATCACCACATCTCGCTTCCTCGACTCACCACGCCGATTATGCGGCCGCCCAAGGGGGGCGGGGAAAAAATTATTTTCTCTCAAATTTTACAGCGCCGATTTAGCGCAGATTTCAGGGGCTTACCGGGGGCGTTCATAAAGCGGCGCCAACCCCTTTCATCATGAATGATGAAAGAAGGTGTCTGACCCTCTGGGTCTGACACCGGGACACAAGCCCGCCGTTCTTCAGAGTGTCAGACCCACCACGCCGGAGGCGTGTCTTCACGATGTGTCAGACACCGGACGCACGTCGGGTCTGACACCGAACACGGGACACCACCTCACCCCCACCTTCTATTCGACCACATCCATTGCTCCGGCATTTCGCGCACCCAGGCTTCGAACTGCTTGGTCATTTCCGCCGTCACCCATTTGACGTCCTCGGACTGGTTCTGAGAGCGCGGAACTTTCAGTTCTTTCAACTCGATCTCAAAATGACTATCCGTGCCGATGCGAATGCAACGCGACACCCACATGCGCGCGCCAGTCCGCCTGGCTATCATCGCCGGAATGGTGACGGTCGCCGCGTCCTTGCCAAAAAACGGAACCGGCAATCCGGTCCGGTCCCACAAATCGCACACGACGCCGAGACGCCCGCCCTGGCGCACATAGTCCATGATGGCGCGCGCGGTCTTCTGGCTTTCGCCATGATCGCCTTCGACTCTGCCTCTCCCGAACAAACCGCCCGGATAAAGATCCTTCCTCTGCTCGCGCAGATACTGATCGACATAAGGGTTGTTGACCGAGCGATAAACGGCGGCCGGATTTGCGCCGGCCAGCACCAGCGGCCAAACGGCGAGTTCCCAATTGCCCATATGCAGCGAGGCACCAATGATCGGACCGATTTTGCCCTTGTAGCGGTCGAACACCGCCGCGTTCCTAATCTTGATGCGGGACGGGTCTTTCACGATGCGGTCGATGTGCATGGTCTCGGCCATGACGCGTCCTAAGTTTTCCCAATGCGCCATGCAGATCGCTTCGCGCTGGGCATGCGTTTTTTCGGGAAACGCAATTTCGAGATTGGCCAGCGCGCGCTTGTGGCGTTTGGGGCTGAGCACAGGAGCAAGGCGCCGCCACCAGCGGGCCGAGAAACGCGTCGCGGTGTCGAGCGGCAGCGCGCGGATACCGCCGATGATGGTTCTGAGTGCCGCATACTCCAGGCGGAACTGACAATCGCGGAGAAATGAGACAGGCGTCATGCGTGGGGGGCGCTCTCGGGCAGGATTGGCTTACCCGGTGATGCGGCGTCCGTCATGTCCCCGTCAAGTGCCGCAACGCCACCCTCCCGCCGCATCAACCGGGGTGTGGCAAAAGAGGGTGATACACCTTCGCGCATCAGGAGGCGGCGCAGTGGCGCAAAAGCCGCGATCGCGGCGAGGCCGAAGCCCCGCGCCAAATGAACGGGTGCATATTCGGAAAGGAGTGACCTGTTCATAAGGTCGATACTCCAGGAGCGCGAGGCGACGTCGGCACGGCGCTGGCGCTCATAAGCCGCAACCACCGCTGCGCCGCCGATGTCATCTCCTCGCGATTTGGCATCTGCCGCAAGTTCCGCAAGCGTCGCGGCGTCGCGGAAACTGAGGTTTAACCCTTGCGCGCCAATCGGCGGCATCACGTGACCAGCTTCTCCAATCAACGCGCGACGGTTCTTGGCGAGCACTGTGGCTGTTTGACCGGAAAGCGGAAACGTCTGTCGCTGGCTCAGCTGGCTCAGCGTGCCGAGCAGCACCGATACGTGCGATCCGAGTTCAATGAGAAATGCCGCGTCATCCAACGACGCAAGCCGCTGCGCCTCTATCGGCGTTTCAACCCAAACGAGGCTCGAAGTATTGCCGGGCATTGGCACCACGGTCAACGGCCCAGCGCGCCGGTGTAACTCAGTTGAGACGCCGCGATGGGGGCGGGAATGCGCAAAAGAACACACAACCGCTGCTTGTTCGTAGGTCCAAGCCTCAGTGGAAATTCCAGCGCTTCTGCGGATCAGCGAATTGCGCCCATCGGCACCGGCAACGAGTGGCGCGGAAAACGTCTCGCCTTCAAGCGTCGTCAGTTCCATGCGCCCGTCAGCTGCAACAACGTGTGCAACGCCCTTCGATACAACGCGCTGAAGGCGCCCAACGGCAGCTTGCTCAAGCGCCTGAGTGAGTGCCGCATTCGCGACGTTATATCCGAAAGCCTCTAAGCCAATCTCGGTAGCCCGGAATGTCACTTCGGGCGCGCGCAACCAACCGCCCGTCGCGTCCACAAGGCGGATGGCATCCAACCGTTCGGCCTTCGCTTCAAGATAGTGCCAAGCGCCAACGGCCTTCAAAAATTGAACAGAACTCTGGAAAAGTGCGGCGGTGCGCCCGTCTGCGGGATCTGCGCACGGTCCGATCACGGCGGCCTTGAGGCCCAGCGCAGCCGCAGCCAATCCAGCTGCCAATCCTGCTGGACCAGCGCCCGCTACAATCAGATCTGGCACCTCGGCCGATTTCATAACGTATCTTGTTCCACGGCTCACCAAAGCACGGTTGATACAAATTGCGTAGGTGTTGCCTTGCTGCAACGCGCTTGTCACATAGCTGTAGTGAACCAGCACTAGGCATACACGGGACAGGCAGAGTCAGGCACTTTCCGCACTGGAAAGAGTTTTACAACACTGGCTTGGGACGGGAGCCTAAGGGTTAGCAGCCAATGCTGTTTTCTCCTGGCCGGGAATGTAGGCAATACGGGGGGTCCGATGAAATCGGCTTTGAAATTTGGCACGGCGCGCGCTGCGATCGTAGCAGCGCTTGGACTTGTGGCGGCACTGCCCGCATCTGCGGCCGATCTCGGCGGTA
>JAYSVT010000367.1:0-29815 GCA_043718455.1 Hyphomicrobium sp. | reverse complement strand
GCCTTGACGCGCGGAAAATGCCCCGCGCGGAAATAGCCGTAGAGAAGCCGGTGGCGGCCGCGGGGCGTGGCCCCGTCTCCTTCGCGTTTTCTGGGGCTGATACCGCTGCGGCCAAGCGCGCAGGCCCACCGGAATGGGCCAAATTCGACCCAGCCGCGGCTATACTTCGCCGAAATCCGTCTCACGATGAGTTGAGGTTGTTTCATAGGCCGGATTGTTGACAGAAGTACCCACTACTTGTCTTGTCCCCCACCACAACGGACACTATGTCGGCGCCCCGACGGATGCTAGACATTTGAGGCTTATTTTCATCCGATACCGGAGCCCTATTGCATGAGCACGGCCCGCCGCGTCCTACTCGTCGACGATGACGAAGATCTCCGCACCTCGCTTAAAGACCAGCTCGTGCTCCACGACGAATTCGAAGTCTCGGAAGCGAACACCGCTTCGAAAGGCATGGAAGCAGCCAAAAGCGGACATTTCGATCTCGTCGTTTTCGATGTCGGATTGCCCGACATGGATGGCCGCGAAGCGGTCAAGATGCTGCGCAAGACGGGATTCAAAACTCCCATCGTCATGTTGACCGGCAATACCTCGGACGCCGACCAGATACTGGGTCTTGACGCCGGCGCCAATGATTACGTTTTAAAGCCCTTCAAGTTCGCGGTGCTGTTGGCGCGTATTCGGGCGCAATTGCGCCAGCACGAGCAAAGCGAAGATGCGGTATTTGCAATTGGCCCATACACATTCAAGCCCGCATCCAAACTTCTGGTCGATCAGGCGGGTGCCAAGATCCGCTTAACCGAGAAAGAAACCTCGATCCTCAAATATTTGTATCGCTCGGGCGAGAAAGTCGTTTCGCGCGAAGTCTTGTTGCACGAAGTGTGGGGCTACAACGCCGGCGTCACAACGCATACGCTTGAAACGCACATCTACCGATTGCGCCAGAAAATCGAAAAAGATCCATCCAACGCCGAACTGCTGATTACGGAGAGCGGCGGCTACAAATTGGCGCCCTGAGGCAGATTCGCTCGCCAAAGTTGCGCACCGCCTGTCCCCATGATGTACATTGGCCGTCCACAGGTACCGAGACGCGTCTGGACCTCAACCTCAAGATATGCTGATTAGAGCTGTGGTTTCTGGTTGATCTGTTTGGTCAACGCTTCAGAAATTGCATGCCGCGTTTGAACGTTTGTTGTTCGGCGCGTTCGCGTCCGTTGTGTCTGTCGCGTCCCAGTTCCCTCGTATCTAACCGAAGCGGAGTGAGACCGATGGCCATTGATGCCCTCGTCAAACCATTTTTGCGCCTACCCTTGTTTCAGGGCTTGAAGCCCTTGCAGCTCACCGAGATCGTGCGCCGCGCGGATCGCGTCGTCTACAAACCTGGCGACACGATTATTCAAGAAGACAAGGCGGGAGACGGCGCGATCATCATCGTCGCGGGAGAGGCAGCACGCATGTCCGGTTCTGACGATGGTTCGCCTGCTGATACAATTGTTGAAGGATCGATCATCGCCGAACTCGCGATGCTGGTGGAAACCGTGCACAGCGCGACCATCGTGGCGCGCACGCAAGTCAGAGCATTGAAAATTTCCCGCGAAGACATGCAGGCGCAAATGGCTGACGATCCGCGTCTCGCCGAACATATGATGGAGAAGATCGCATCGCGATTGCGCCGTCTAGCGATCGAAGTGAAAGCCATCGACGACGCCTTGGCAGGTATTGCTGGGATCGATGTCAACACGACCGCGCCTGTCATGAAGCGCAGCGGCAATGTTCAAGAAGCCGCTGCTCAACTTCATTGAGACCGATTTGTCAACGGCAGTGGGCGCGAAAGCGGATTGAATTTCTATTTGCGGCCCTGATAAAGAGAAACGCCCAGTCCCGGGGGGAGGGACTGGGCGCGATTTGCGCTTGACGCGCCGGTACCGGGAGGGAAGCCGGTACCAGAGGTGGCGTCTTCGGTTAGACGGGGGGCACTACCGAATACAGGGTGACGCCACCTGCATGCCGTACAGTTAAGCGCAACTAGCGGATTTTCAATAGGGGGTGTATGCATCGATCACGAAAACGTGAACACTTATCCCTTAATATCCCCAGATTACGTATTGCATGAGGACGCGGCAGCAACAGCCTGATTCGACCGCGATTTTGCGCTATTGCAGCCCTGGCTTCTTGCCAAGCATTTGAATTTTAAACATATTCGCATCGATATCATCGCTCCGAGCGAGTTCCGAAACCTCGATACGAGTATCGAGCCCCTGGGCGTCGGTGGTAACCCATTCTTTCAGTTCAAGACTCGGTTTGGTTGCCAAGAACAGTTTAATTTTGCCTGGCGTATCGGGACTTTTGTCCTGAATAGCGAGCACGATCAGGTCTTCGGCGGATTGAACTTCGACAATGCGGGCGTCGCGCAGCAGATCGACATCATTGCGTAACAACAGCCGGAATGGCGTCTGATCAAGTGCGACGCGATCTTCGTTGTTGAGGTCAAGGTCTTGGATCGCCAGATTCTCGCCGTCCGAAATTATGATTTGCTTGGAAGGTAGAGCGTAGTCGAAGCGAAACCGGCCAGGACGTTTGACGAAGAATTTGCCCTTCATTTTCTTCTTGTCTGAACCAGTCTGGACGAAAGCGCCCTTCAAGCTCTTGAGATCGCTGAAATATCCGCTGACGATTTTGACCACTTCGGTCTGCTTCTGGTCAAGCGCGATGCCACTCGTTGACTTGTCCGGCGCCACTTCACCGGTCCATCCATCGGCGCCAACATCTGGTTTTGCGGGGACTGCAGCGTCCGGCTTCGCGGCTGGAGCAGGGGCTTCTGCGGGCGCGGGGGTTGTAGCTGGAGCGGGCGTTGCAGCGGGAGCAGGTGCCGCAGCAGCGGGAGCCGGTGCCGCGGCTTTGTCCTCAGCCGCTGCTAAGCCTGCCGACAGCATGGCCACTGTCATACCAAACGCATAAACGCCAATTCGGCCGAACCCTGTCACGTTCCGTCTCATTCATCCCCCAAGGGTCGATTTCTTTCGGCCTGCGCGCATTCTTGCCCCGCCCGCAAGCACTTATGGTGTCGGCGAACATTGCGACGAGAAGTTGGCAATGTGAGGGGCGTTGGACTGCAAATAAGGGAAGGTTTGCACGAGAGCAAGCCGCACAGCGTCGCTGGCTGGCGGTAAGGCTCGCTTGTTGCCGTTCGTGCGCAGGACCTAAGCAGCGTCAGCGTTGCTGCCACTGGCCAGGATTTCCCTCTTTCCCACGCTGTTGGCTGGCGAAATGAGGCCCTCACGTTCCATCCGCTCGATGAGATCAGCTGCCCGATTGTAGCCAATCTGCAACCGGCGCTGGATATAGCTGGTAGAGGCCTTGCGGTCGCGCAAGACGATAGCGACGGCCCGATCATAGAGATCGTCGCTACTGGACTCGCGTTCGCCGCTAGGGATTTCGGAGGAATTGGGCCCGTCTAAAATGCCATCAATATATTGCGGGCCACCTTGCTGGCGGAGCGAGTCGGCAATCGCTTCAACTTCGTCGTCGGCGACAAAGGCGCCGTGCACGCGTACAATTTGCCCTGCGCCGCTTGAGTAAAGCATATCTCCCTGGCCAAGCAGCTGCTCGGCGCCTTGCTCGTTCAAAATTGTACGGCTATCGATCTTCGACGTCACCTTGAACGAAATGCGCGTTGGGAAGTTGGCTTTGATCGTACCGGTTATGACGTCGACAGACGGGCGCTGCGTTGCCATGATGAGATGAATGCCAGCGGCGCGCGCCATTTGCGCCAAACGCTGGACCGCCGCTTCGACTTCTTTTCCGGCGACACACATCAGGTCGGCGAATTCGTCGACCACGATGACGATGCGCGCCATCGGCTCCAGATCCATTTTCTGTTTTTCGAATATGGCTTGACCCGATTTATCAAATCCGGTTTGCACCGTGCGCGACAGCAGCTCTCCGCGCTTTTGCGCATTGCGCACGCGGTTGTTGAACACGTCGATATTGCGCACCGATAGCGTCGACATGCGCTTATAGCGCTCTTCCATTTCCGAGACGGCCCAATTCAAGGCCACGACTGCCTTGTGGGGATCGGTGACGACCGGCGTCAAAAGATGCGGAATACCATTGTAAACCGAGAGCTCCAGCATCTTCGGATCGATCATCAGGAAGCGGCACTCGTTGGGTGAATGTCTGTAAAGCAGCGACAAGATAAAGGCGTTGACGCCGACAGATTTGCCCGAACCCGTGGTGCCGGCAACGAGGAGATGCGGCATGCGAGCGAGATCGGCAACAACCGGCTCGCCGCCAATCGACTTGCCAAGTGTAATCGGCAGAATAGCGTCACTCGTTTTATAAGCTTCGGACTCGAGCATCTCGCGTAACAAAACGGACTCGCGCCGCATGTTCGGAAGTTCGAGGCCGATCGCGTTGCGGCCGGGAACAACGGCGGCGCGGACACTGACGACGCTCATTGAGCGGGCAATGTCGTCGGCGAGCCCAATGACGCGCGAAGATTTCGTGCCGCGCGCAGGTTCGAGTTCATAGAGCGTGACGACGGGGCCCGGCTTAATGTCTTTCACTTCGCCTTTGACGCCGAAATCGTTGAGCACATCTTCAAGCAGCCGCGCGTTGCCGCGCATCACGGTTTGCGACAGCTCGGGTCCGGGCTTAGCGGCCGGCGCGCGTTTTAAAAGATTGAGCGACGGACGTTTCCACTGTCGCGCGACTTCGCCCTTCCGGCGCGTCATGTTGGCGAGATAGCCATTTGGCTCGGCAAGCGCCTCGGAATCCACGACAGGATCGCTGCCGGATTCGATTGAAGCTGGCGCAAAACGGCGCGCGATTGCCTGACTGGCGGCGTCCGTGCTGGCATCGAAAGCACCGCCGCGGAAGATGGGCGGCTCCGTATTCGCACTGGTCAAAGTTGGGACTGGCGCAAAATCGGAGGCGGCGGATGGCTGCAGATGTGGCGTGCCGAAATCCCAAGCTGGAAATGGGGCGCGTGGCGCGGATGGCGCCATAATTGCAGCCTGTGCAGCAAAATGATTACTCACCGGCGGCGATTGCGCTGGCATCCAGGCCCACGACTGAGATGGCCATCCAGCACCGCCGCCCACAGATGGAACGGCGAGTTCGGCTGCGGCACCGAAGGGATTCTTGATTAGCGTATTCGCCGCTTCGGGCGTGAAACGGGATCGGCGCAAACGATCCAGCAGCGACGTCTTAGGAGCTATAGTGTGTGCATCAATATCGGGCTCTGGACGGCTGTTGGCGGTAACCCCGCGTACTTTTATTGCTTCTTGGATCCAGGTCTCAATATCTAATCCGACGCTTTTTGCCGTCGATGCGATAGCGCCGAGAATAAGTACCAGCCCCGATGCCATGTCCGCGCGATCGGCGTTGATAATGGCAAGCAAATTAGCCACAAGCTTGAATAGGCCATCACCGATGGCGCCGCCAAATCCGTGGTGCAGTGGCCAAGCACCAAATATGGGCAGCGAAGACAGGCCGCCAGCAATGGCCAGAACCGACAATGGATAGAAGCCAAACTTGGTGCGGCCGAGTGCAAGGCGCCGCTCGGAAATTAGCTCGGCACTCCAGTACATCGGCGCGAGCAGGGCGAGGACAGCAGCAAGCCCGAAGGTCTGCAATAGCAGATCGGAAACAATAGCGCCGAGGGGGCCTAGGAGATTGCGCGGCACATTCGCGGTGGCGTGCGTCAGACTAGGATCGAGCACCGACCACGACGCGAGGCTCGCCCACACAAGCGTAAGTCCCACGAGAAGCACAACGCCTCCCATGCGGCTCAGCCAGCCCAAGAGCCGGTCCTCCAACGACTGCGGCAGCAGCCTTTGAGGATCAATGCCTCGTGTATCAAGCGACATAAGCGCAAACGATCCGCTACGCGAAAACCTTACCCAAGCGTTCGAGCGCTTCCCGGATCGTCGCGGGGTCTTGAACCAAAGCAACGCGCACGTAGTTCGCGCCGGGATTGGTTCCGTCACGGCCGGTCTGGGCCAGAAAGCTACCGGGTATGACCTTGACGCCCATACGTTTCCATAAGGTTACCGACGCGTTGCGATCGCCGCCAAATTGGCTCATATCGAGCCAAAGACAGAAACCGCCGGCGGGGCGCTCGTTGCCGAAGCGGGCTTTGAGCACCTCATCTGCTACGGCGAATTTCTGGGCGTATGCGGCGCGTGCCGTCTCGACGTGCGCGTCGTCGCTCCAGGCTGCGGCGGAGGCGTGTTGCACCGGCCCCGGCACCTGTGGCGCGCACATGTTGCGGATCTCGGCGTAGCTTTCGATGAACTCCGCGTCGCCGGCGCAAAATCCGGACCTGAGGCCGGGCAAGTTCGAGCGCTTAGAAAGCGAATTAAAGACGACGACATTCTTGAAACGCTCTGGCGTCGCAGATGCGACTTCGAGACCGCCTGTGGGCGCAGTGCCCGTGTAAATTTCCGAGTAACACTCATCGAGAAACAGCATGAAGTCGTGGGCTCGGGCGAGACTGAGTGCTTTTAGAATATAGCCCCGGCTGGCGACCGCGCCTTGCGGGTTGGCGGGCGAGCAGATGAAGAGCGCGCATGTTCGCGCCATGAGATCCGTATCGCGCGCGATCTCATCGAGGTCGGGCAAGAAGCCGGTTTCCTTTGTGGCATTGAGGAAAATAGGCTCCGCGCCAACGCCAAGTGCGCCCCCGAGATATGCCGAGTAGTAGGGATTGCACATGAGGATGGCGGACTTGCCCTTCACTTCCTTGCGGCCAACGGCCGGGAGGCAGGCGTAGAACAAACCTTCGCGCGACCCATTGAGGGCGAGGATTTCGCGCGCTGGATCGACGCCGCCGGGAATGACGTATCGGCGCGAGAGCCAGTTTGAGATCGCAAACTTCAATTCGTCGCTGCCACGGATCGGCGGATATTTTCCGTAAAGCGCGGACGCTTCATTGAGCTTGGCCAGAATGAAATCCGGCATGGCCTCGCGCGGTTCGCCGATGGTGAGTTCAATCGGTTTGGTATGTCCGGCGGGAATGTCCGCCAGCAAGCGCCGCAACTGCGTGAACGGCGAGAGGATTTCGCCGGAGGTGAGGGTGTGGAGGGTAGGGGAGGGGGGCACTAAACCCTTCTCTCGACCATCAGCTTCTTCAACTCCGCAATCGCCTTCGCGGGCGACAAGCCTTTGGGGCAGGCTTTCGCGCAGTTCATGATGGTGTGGCAGCGGTAGAGTCGGAACGGGTCTTCGAGATTGTCGAGGCGCCCGCCTGTTGCCTCGTCGCGCGAGTCAATGACCCAGCGATAGGCCTGCAGCAGCGTGGCGGGGCCGAGATAACGATCAGAATTCCACCAGTAGCTCGGGCACGATGTCGAACAGCAGGCGCACATAATGCATTCGTAAAGCCCGTCGAGTTTTTCGCGGTCCTCTCTGCTTTGCTTCCACTCTTTCGGCGGCGCGGCGGTATCGGTCTTCAGCCACGGCTCGATGGAGCGGTGCTGCGCGTAAAAATTTGTCATGTCGGGCACGAGGTCTTTGATGACTTCCATGTGCGGCAGCGGATAGACTTTGACAGCACCGCCGACCTCGTCGCAGCCCTTGAGGCAAGCGAGCGTGTTTGTGCCGTCGATGTTCATGGCGCACGAACCGCAGATGCCTTCGCGGCACGAGCGGCGGAAGGTCAAAGTCGGATCGATTTCGCTTTTGATTTTGATGAGCGCGTCGAGCACCATCGGACCGCATTGGTCGTGATTTACGAAGTAAGTATCGAGTCGCGGATTTTCGTCGTCGTCAGGCGACCAGCGATAGATGCGGAATTCTTTCCAGTTGCCCTCGCCCGTGGGGCGATTCCAGGTCTTGCCGGTTTTGACTTTCGAGTTTTTCGGCAGTGCGAGCTGAACCATGGTAGCGGGGCCTTTTGGAGATTGTCCTTAGTACGCCAACAGAACCTCCCCGGACCTGCCTGTCAACAGGGAGCAAGCGTCGTTTCTGTGCGGTTCTTTGGCCTTTTTTCAGGCTGGCTTCTGATACTTCCGCAGGTCGCGCACCAACGAGGTCAGTTTCTCGGAAACTTCCGCGCCCGTATCGACGGCAACGCGCAGGGTGGCACGGTTCTGGATGATCTTGTTGAGCTTCTCTTGTTGTTCGCCAAAAGCAAAGAAAACTTCTTCTGGCGCGTTGATGTCGCCGTCCTCGATCGCAGTCATGACGTCAAAAGCGTTCTGGGCCGCCAGCACCAGCATGGACGCAATATCGTTCATGAGCTGCAGGTAGAGGCGCTGTGCGTCGGCGCGGATGCGCGTCCCATGAACACCGAACTTTAGCGGCGACGAGGCCTGCGCACCTTCACCCGCAAAAACTTTAGGATGACGCTGGAAGCGCCGGAAGATCTCCGATAATCCAAGGCAACAGGTTTCGAGATCTCTGAGCGATGCCCCAGTTTTGCGCTTGGAGCGCGTGCGAGCCGCCGTCTTTTCTTGACCCGACCAGTGAATCGACGCGATGGACGAAATAGCACCAAGCGCGGCCAGAGCTGGCAACACGGCCGCGAACGGATCCGGCGGCATGCGCGTGTCGGCATCGTCTCCGTCATCGCTATCTTTTTTGTGCGCCACGCTAGGCCCTCTGAACACGATTAACGATGGTCTGGTCCGGCTTAAGATTGAAACTCGATCCTGCATCATGAAAATTTACTGATGCAAGAGAAAGAAAGAGTCTTTCGCCCCCTATGCCTAGCAGGCGATAGTTCTGCATGATAGGTCCATGCTCCGGGGCAATTGAACGAACAGGGCAGACTAAGAAATTCATGGTAGCACGCCTAAAGGCCTTCATTCGCCCGATGGTTCCAGCGACTCTCCACGACCGTTGGAAGCGCTATCGCTTCAACTCAGAACAAGCGCATGCGAGGGGCCGCCCTCTCGAAGACGTGTTCAACGAGATCTATGAACGGGGCATCTGGTCGCCAACGCCGGCCGATGGCAAATTTCATTCAGGTCCGGGATCCATGCCAGCCGCCTCGCGCGGCTACGAAGACTTTGTTGCCGGCTACATCAACGCGCGTCCAGAAATTACGGCGATCGTCGATATCGGTTGCGGAGACTTTCAAGTCTCGCAACGCATTTTGCAGCGCCTCAACGGCCAAGTGCGCTACTTCGGCTGCGATGTCGCCAGCAAAGTCGTTGATGACAACACTGCACGGCACGCAGTGCCTGGAAAAATCGCGTTCCTGCATGCCGACGTCGCGAAGGATACTCTGCCGCCCGGCGACATCGTCACTATTCGCGAAGTGCTCCAGCATCTTTCAAACGAGACCATCCAAGCAGCGCTGGCCAATCTCCGGCAGAACTTCACATATGCGATCGTTACAGAAGCCGTGCCACGAGTTCCGGCGGCGCCAAATCTCGATATCGTCAGCGGCTATCGCACACGGGACGGTTTGCAGTCCGGCGTTTTCCTAGAATTGGCGCCGTACAACTTGAAAATTGTGGACCGCTATGAACATTCGGTTTCACCGCGCGAAGTCCTGCGCACGCTCGTCATCGAACTCTAGGGGTCAAGCAGATTTCACGCGCCGTTTTTCTTGGGGAAATCGAACGACATAAAGGCTGCGCGTGGCAATCCTGTTTCTAAGAGGCGCGCGTGCTGGATATCGGCCGCCGCCGCATCTGTCACTCGAATAACGTGAGGCTCGAAGCTGCAAATCAACTCGCGCATGCGCTTGGCAGTGGGGCCTGTCGGATTTTTGGCAATGACGTAGGTAGGGAAGTGTTCGATGGTTAAGGCTGCGAGACCAAATCCGGACTCTTTGACGAATTCCTTGACTGCATCGACGACACCGTACTTTGCCGCGCGCGCTGCACCATGCACCGCAAAGTCATGGCCGCAGAGCAGGCCGTCGTCACTCACTTTTGGCGCCCAGAGTCGAAGATCTTCCAGGCATGCTTCATAGCTATGGTTGGCGTCAATGAAGACCCAGTCGAAGTGTTTGTCCGGGAATTCCTTTACAGCGTCCGCTGAGTACATCCTGAAAACCCTGCACTCGCGGCCGGTCTTTTCGGAAGCAAACCGCTTCGATACCTCAGCATGTCGCCGGTCCTGATCAGCCTGCGCAGCGTTGTTTGAATCTCCGTAGTAAACGGTTTCGTCCTGGTGACGCCACGGATCGACAAGCGCGTAAAACGACGGCTTGCAGACGGTACGTACTTGCTGCGTAAAGTGACCCTTCGCGACGCCGATTTCTGCAACACGCGCGTTGCTCGGCAAGTATCTCAGAAGGCGATCGCGTTGCATCGGCAGGAGCAACGTACCGGGGATTCCGATGAGCGCCGCATCCCCATCGTCGACGCGAAAGGTTACTTTCGAGTTCCAACGCGACATGGAAATGAAGTTTGCCGAATTCAAGTACATTTCTGCCTCATACTTCTCTGCTCGAGACCGGAACGCCTTGTGACTGGAACGACGTGTGACTCGGCCTTCACATGACACGGCTGGCGCCACCCGGCATTCCGAAGCTTAGTACACGCGGGCTTTTGGCTCGATGTATTTAACCTCGTTGGTCAAGGTTTTGGTATGCACCGGCCGGTCATCAAGCTTCACTGTTCTAGTTTTGTCGTCGGCCCAGGCCAGTGTGTGCTTCATCCAATGCACATCGTCCCGCTTTGGGAAATCTTCGCGAGCGTGGGCTCCGCGGCTTTCTTTGCGGGCCTCGGCACTAACTACGGTGACGGCCGCTTGCGATATCAGGTTATCGAACTCGAGCGTCTCAATGAGATCGGAATTCCAGATCAGCGAGCGGTCTGTGACGCGGATATCGCCAGCATCTTTCCAGATCGCCGATATTTTATTGACGCCTTCCTTCAAGACTGCCCCGTCACGAAACACAGCGCAATTCGACTGCATGACCTTCTGCATTCCCAACCGCAACGCCGCTGTCGGCCTGCTGCCGTTGGCGTAGCGCAATTTATCTAGCCGCGACACGGCGAGCTCGTGCGCATCCTGTGGCAGGTCCGGCTGCGTGCCCCTGCTTTCGATCGTTTCCGCGCAGCGCAAGCCCGCAGCACGCCCGAACACAACTAAGTCTATAAGTGAGTTAGAGCCAAGCCGATTGGCGCCGTGCACGGACACACACGCCGCTTCTCCGATTGCCATGAGCCCAGGTACGATCGCGTCGGGATCGTTGCCTTTCTTGGTCAGCACTTCGCCATGATAGTTCGTTGGTATGCCGCCCATATTGTAATGCACGGTTGGCAGAACCGGGATCGGCTGGCGGCGCAAATCGACACCGGCGAATACTTTAGCGCTCTCGGTAATTCCAGGAAGACGCTCGGCCAGTATTTTCGGGTCGAGGTGATCGAGGTGCAAATAGATGTGGTCGCCTTCCGCACCGACCCCCCGGCCCTCGCGAATTTCCATAGTCATGGAACGGGAGACAACATCGCGCGACGCAAGATCCTTCGCGTGCGGCGCATAACGCTCCATGAAGCGCTCGCCTTTCGCGTTGGTCAGATACCCGCCTTCTCCGCGCGCACCTTCCGTAATCAAAACGCCGGCGCCATAAATACCTGTCGGGTGGAATTGCACGAATTCCATATCCTGCAACGGCAATCCAGCACGGAGCACCATGGCGTTGCCGTCGCCAGTGCACGTGTGTGCAGAGGTGCAAGAGAAATATGTGCGCCCATAACCGCCAGTTGCCAGGATCGTGCGCTTGGCCCGGAAACGATGGATCGAACCATCTTCGAGACACATAGCGACGACGCCCCGGCATACGCCCTCCTGATCCATCATCAGATCGATGGCGAAATACTCGACGAAAAATTCAGCTGAGTGGCGCAGCGATTGGCCATAGAGCGTGTGCAGCATGGCGTGGCCCGTGCGATCAGCGGCGGCACATGTGCGCTGAGCGGGCGGGCCTTCTCCGAATTCCGTGGTCATGCCGCCGAAGGGACGCTGATAGATCTTACCGTCTTCGGTGCGCGAAAATGGAACGCCGTAGTGTTCAAGTTCATAAACGGCGTCCGGCGCATTGCGGCAGAGGTATTCGATTGCGTCTTGATCTCCCAGCCAGTCAGACCCTTTGACAGTGTCGTACATATGCCAGCGCCAGTTATCGGGACCCATATTGCCGAGTGCCGCCGCAACGCCGCCCTGGGCGGCGACCGTGTGCGAGCGGGTTGGAAAAACCTTCGTTACGCAGGCTGTTTTGAGACCCGCTTCTGCCGCGCCAAGCGTTGCCCTAAGCCCAGCGCCGCCGGCGCCAACGACCACAACGTCGTAGCTGTGATCGGTGATTGGGTAAGCCTTGCCGTTCAATCCGGGAGCGCTGTTCTTGGGCTTAGGTGCCGCCATGCGTCTTATGCTCCGAAACTTAGTTTAAGGATGGCAAAGATGCTAATTAATGCAACCGCCATGCAGAAGAACGTGTTGAGCATCAGCAGCACTATTTTTGCTCCGTCACTGCGAACGTAATCTTCGATGATCGTCTGCATGCCAAGACGCATGTGGATCGTGCCAGACACTATGAGGGCAAGCAGCGCCATCGCGTGAATGGGATTGGAAATAGATTTCTTGACAGTGGCGTGATCAGCGCCGGCCAGCGACGCCACCAGCCAAACAAAAAACAGACCGAGCACGGCATTGGCAACGCCCGTGACACGTTGCTTCCAGAAATGATCTGCGCCAGCTTTGGCCGAGCCAAGATTTCGAGCGGTCTTCAGCGGCGTGCGCATCGTCATCAGACCCCTCCGGCTTTTGTGCTGACACAGCCCCAAATCACAGCTGTTAACGCGAGCGACAAGAGGATCGAGCCCCAAGACAATTGATCGATCGTCTTCAGGTCGAAACCAAAACCTAAGTCCCAAATGAAATGCCGCAATCCGCCCAACATGTGGTGCAGCAGGGCCCAGGTATATCCGGCCAAGACGAGACGGCCGGGCCACGATCCCAAAAGTCGAGACACGTCATTGAAATAGTCAGGTCCTGTAGCCGCTGCGATGAGCCACCAAGCCAATAGCAGCGTGCCCAAATAGAGCGCTGCGCCCGTGATCCGGTGCAGGATCGACATCACCATGTTGATGAGCGGCGTATAAATCTGAATGTGCGGGGAGAGTGGTCTTTGACGCCGTGTCCGCCGCCCGGAGCTCAACTCGGCCATGTGGGCAATCCTCGTAATTGATATCTTGGCCGGTTTGTAGCGGTTAGACGTACGCATTTCAAATCGCGTTTTTGCCACATGCCAAAGTTCAGCGACGCCAAAGATCAAGCTATGTCAGCGAGTTGATAATTGCTTTGGCCAGCCGGTCTCCACTATCGAAAGCATGCTCTGCCAACCGCCCCAAGCACCAATCCCCGCAAACTCCCACCTTATGGTCGCTCGAATAGAGATACGTTTCGCCGAGAGATTGATCGACAAGACCATGCCGCCACAAGTGAGCGACCATGCGCGAGGGCCGGATAGGCGGAAGACCTAAGACGTGGCTTATTTCGCTCCAGAGCTCCTCGGCCACGACCTCAGGCTCTGCGTCTTCGGTCTGCCGGCTCCAGGTCGGCGACGCATGGATAACGATCGATTCGCCGCGACTGATGCGCCCTGGCTTGGTGTTATTTCGCGATATCCAGCGGATGACTTCCGACATATCCGAATAGACATCCTGCTCAGGAAGGGTCACTTCTTCGAGCCTGATCATCAGTGCCCAACACGGTGCCATGCGAACCCGCGCCAGGGAGGGGCCAAACTCTTCAATCTGGCCAAGCAAAAGCCGGGCTTGTGGCGCAGGAATAGCGACGGCAACCGCTTGAAACGGCCCGGCTGATGTCTCGTCCTCAAACCATACATGCCACCCTTTGTCCGCGCGTTGAATTGTGTGAACGGGCCGCCCAGTGTGAATACGAACGCTCTCTGCAAGCGGCCGGACCAGTGAGGCCATTCCGGGTGTACCCACGTGCCACGGCGCCATCTGACCGGCACCCTCTTCGCCATGCAAAGCTGCGCGCGGAGTCCAGCGCGCGGCATAGCCCAGGCCCACGAGTTCTTCGATATAACCCTTAAAACCCTGCCCCCGCGCCGTCACATATTGGGCGCCGTGGTCGAAGGTTTCGAGGCCTACACGCGTGGTTGCGACTCGGCCGCCAATAATCCGGTCCTGCTCAAAAACTTCGACGAAAAAACCGGCTTGCCGCATCGTGCGCGCGCACGAAAGACCGGCAAGTCCGGCACCGATGACAGCAGCCCGCTTTGTCATTGCGTTTCCGAATCAAGTGGATTCTGGCGATGGCTCTCACCAAACGCAGAGGTATGCACAATATTTATTTGAAGACGCAATTTCGCATCCTTGCAAAAATGCGTCAGAGTTGCAGCACGATATCGAGTCCCGCCGGCAAACTCAATCGGCAATAGACCTATCGAAACGATTATAGTCGGAATTAATTTCCAGAAATCGCGCCGCACGCAATTCGAACCCCTGAGCCGCCTTCTGGTTCGCTTTCGTAATCGTCGCCTTTCTCAAAAATAACGAACGACGATCCATCCGAATCAAACAGAGTTTCCTCAGCCTCTTTGCTAAGTGTCAAAAATGGACTCAGGACCTCGGCAACGGCTTTTCCGTCGGCAGAAACATGGATGTTTGGAAGGTCGCCGGACATTGGTCCTTCGTCATGCAAAAATCCGTGTTTCGCACCAAGAGGATTGTAGATATTCCCTGCACTTGCGAAGTCACCTTCACACGCACTCGCCTCATGCACATGGATGGCATGAGGGCCGGGAGACATGCCGCTGAGATCGAACTTGATGATGACGCCAGCGGTCGCTTCCATCATCGTGATGGTGCCGCCATCGCTTCCAGTGGCCAGCTTGATTTTGGCTGTGGCTGTTTCTCCAACTGCCATAACTGGCACGCACGGCCAAATGATTGCAGCAGATATAACGACGACCAACACCCAACGTTGAAAAGTCATACGCAAGCTCCCCCGGCACCCGTCCGACTATACCCCAGCCAATGCAAGACCCTGGTGTCTTTTATTTCAGTGAGGCAACACGATCCAGGCATCAAGATCAAGGACGACACTCTCGTTATAGTCACCGTCCGCCCCTTTGGACGGGAACGCCGCACAATCCGCGTTCTTTACTCCGACCATCCGGACGCGCAGCGCTCCCACATCGGATCGCCCATTAATCTTTGATTTTTCAAGGACTTCCGACCACGCATAGATCGTGTCTCCCGCAAACGTCGGGGCCACGTGGCGGCCGGCATTAATTGCGGCAAGATGAAACGCATTGCCCAATCCATTGTAGGATAGTGCACGTACCAGCGAGATGACGACTCCGCCGTAAACAATCCTCTTACCGAACCGGCCCTTTGATTCGGTGTGCTGGTTGAAGTGCACTTTGGCGGTGTTCTGATAGAGCCGCGTCGCGATTTGATGCTCCGCCTCCTCAAGAGTCATGCCATCAACGTGGTCGATTTTCTCGCCAACGTCATAGTCATCCCAGCGGTGCGGCGAGCCGGCGAGTGCAGAATCGTATTTGGATACGTCCAGCTTCGGGACCGCAGTCGCGAGAGTGTTGGGATCAACCCGGTCCGAAAGTTTTGGCACTATTGCTTCAGGAGCTGGAGAGTTCTTGTCACGCTTCCGCACCATAACCCAGCGGCAGTATTCAAGCACCACATCGCCATCTTGATTGCGGCCTGTCGAGCGAACGTAGACGGTACCTGTCTCTTTGTTTGAATTCTCTTTAAGACCGATCACTTCCGAGACCGAATTGAGGGTATCTCCCGGATAGACGGGCCGGACAAACCGGCAGTCGGCGTAGCCAAGGTTGGCAATGGCGTTGAGCGAGATATCGGGTGTGGTTTTTCCGAAAACGATGTGAAAGGTCAGCATGTCGTCCAGCGGCGCGCGTGGATAGCCAAGATCCTCGGCAAACTCCGAGGAAGATTGCACGGCAAAGCGGGAACCATAAAGCGACGTGTAGAGCGCCACATCGCCCTCGCTGACAGTGCGAGGCGTGGCATGTGTAATGATTTGCCCGAACCGGAAATCCTCGAAGAAGTTGCCAGAGTTGGTTTTAGTCTTCGTCATATTTCCGGCCTCTTGAAAGTCTGTGTGGCCTCTTGTCAGTGTGTTGCGCTTGAACTGCAACCCCTTTCTGGCGCCAAGAGGTCGCGATTGACGGCCGCAGAAGTAAGTTGGGGCGGCTCTGTCTGGGAGAGTGACGCTTAACTTAAACCCCCTAAAACCAAGGTTCTTCGACCCGAGACTTAGTCGCTATGGCGTCCGCTATCGTCACCACGCGGCGGGCCATGACGAGATGAAGCCGTTCCACCATCTTGCCTTCGACCGTGATGACACCCTTTTTGGCATTCACCGGATCCTCGAAGGCCTTAATGATCTTCTTCGACCACGCCGCTTCTTCTTCGGTCGGCGAGAAGACGTGATTGCACGGTACGACTTGCGATGGATGGATAAGAGTCTTTCCGTCCATTCCAAGTGTCCGGCCATGTTCGCATTCGGCCCTGAAGCCTGTCTCGTCCTTGAAGTCGTTGTAGACGCCGTCGATGACGTCGAGACCATAGGCGCGCGCCGCCACGAGCGTCATGGCAAGCCATGGGACCACTGCAAAGCGATTATTGGTCGATCTTGCCCGGCTTTCCTTGAGAAGGTCGTTTGTTCCGAGAACAAGACAAGACAACCGGTTCTCGGGGTCTGCCCCGCAAGCTGCAATCTCGCGCGCGTTGATGACGCCCATCGGTGTTTCGATCATGGCCCAAAGCCGGATTTTGTCCGCTGCTCCTGACGCCCGCACAACTTTGGCCGTGCTGATGATGTCGCCTGGCTGGGATACCTTGGGCACAAGTATCGCGTCGGGTTCGGCCGCAATTGCTGCCTGCAGATCGGACATGCCCCACGGTGTCTCGAGCGCGTTGACCCTGAGGATGACCTCGCGGGGACCAAAGCCGCCACTGCGAACCGCCTCACACGCTTGGTCGCGTGCCCTCAGCTTATTGTCGGGGGCAACAGAGTCTTCAAGATCGAGGATCAGGGAATCGGCTGCCAGTCCTTTGGACTTCTGGATTGCCCGCTCGTTGTCACCTGGCAGATACAAAACACTGCGGCGTGGTCGGATAGCCATCGGGACCCTCAAACGGAAATATTATTGCACTGCAATATAATCTTATTTGCAGTTTGGACCAGCGGTGCTTTGGACCAATCATTGAGGTGATTCGCCGCGACAAAATCTGGACCCAGCAGGCGAACTGTGCCCTGGATTGGCAGTAAACCTAAGCGCCAACTTCGGGGAGTTCAGCATGGCCAAGATCTCACTGCCCGAATTCAAGTTTCTCCGGCACGAGGCGGCAGGCGGCGTTGCACTCTTCATTGCGGCGGCCCTCGCCTTAGCAGTGGCAAACTCCCCATTCGCGTTGCCCTACAACACTTTTCTTGAAACGCGTGTTAGCGCCGGATCGGCACCCCTCGTTCTGAGCAAAACGGTCCTGCACTGGATCAACGATGGCCTCATGGCGGTGTTCTTTTTTCTTATAGGCCTTGAGATTAAACGCGAGTTTATGGCCGGCGCGCTTTCGTCGGCGAAATCGGCAGCCCTCCCTGCAATAGCAGCGCTCGGCGGTATGCTCGTTCCGGCGGCGATTTACGCAGCCATCAACTGGGACAACCCCGTGACATTACGCGGCTGGGCCATTCCGGCGGCGACCGACATCGCGTTTGCCGTTGGTGTCCTCGCGCTTCTCGGAAAAAGTGTCCCATCCGCGTTGAAAGTCTTCGTGCTCGCCCTGGCCATCATCGACGATTTGGGTGCAATTGTTGTGATCGCAGTTTTCTACGCTACGGATCTCAGCGTGACAGCGATTACTCTCGCGGCAACCGGAACACTGCTGCTGTATGTTCTCAATCGCCGGCACGTGACTCGCATTTGGGTCTACCTTCTTGTAGGATTGTTCGTTTGGGGTTGCGTTTTGAAGTCTGGTGTTCACGCCACCCTGGCTGGAGTCATCACAGCACTTTCCATTCCACTTGCTGCGGGCACCGCCGGACACGAGGGACCATTGGAAAAACTCGAACACGCGCTTGGACCATGGGTGTCGTTTGGCATCCTGCCGCTTTTTGCATTTGCCAACGCCGGCGTCTCTTTGGAAGGGCTCACCCTTGCGGACTTGGCCGCGCCAGTGCCGCTTGGAATTGCTCTTGGGCTTTTCATCGGAAAGCCTGTCGGCATCTATTCTTTTGCGCGCATGGCAATATCGAGCGGACTTGCGTCCATGCCTCAAGGCGCAACCCAACTGCAGCTTTTTGGCGCAAGTGCACTCGCCGGAATCGGCTTCACAATGAGTCTCTTTATTGGAATTCTGGCTTTCACAGACCCGGCGTTTTCGCCGCACGTCAGGCTCGGAGTTTTGACCGGCTCGATACTTTCTGGTTTAGCCGGATCTGGTATCCTCTACGTCGCTCGCAACGTTCGTTAAATACAAGGAACAGTCAATCTGATGCCGCTTTTTCCAGAGACGCTCACGGATCGATATCAACGCTTCAAACATCGCATTTTCGTGCCCAATGCCGATCAGTACGAAGAGCTCGCAGCCTACGGGCAAAACCCCGAAATCATGATCATTTCGTGCTGCGACAGTCGCGTCGATCCGGAAACGATTTTCAGCGCCAAGCCGGGAGAACTCTTCGTTTCTAGAAACGTAGCCAACCTTGTTCCACCCTACGAGACGGGCGGTAAGTTCCATGGCGTCAGCGCTGGCATTGAATTCGCGATCGTCGGCCTGCGCGTCAAACATCTCGTGATTATGGGCCACTCCGGCTGCGGTGGCGTGAAAGCCGCACTCGAAGGAACTGCGCCGGAAACGGAAGCAAAGTTCATCTCGCGCTGGATGTCGATGCTGGATGAAGCCCGGCTTTCCGTGCTCGCTTCGCACCAGATGTCGTCCCGGGCCGAACAAACAAGAGCCTTAGAAATGGAAGGGATCCGGACCTCGATCCGGAATTTGCGCACATTTCCATTCGTTAAAAAGCTTGAGGATTCGGGCAAGATAGCGTTGCACGGCGCTTACTTCGATATAGCCAGCGGAACGCTTTCGGCTCTCAATCACCAAACTAATATGTTTGTCCCGCTGTAAGCACCGGCGAGTTTGGCGGCCTTATCGAATCGCTTTGATTGCGGGCAATATTTTGCTGTTGATGGCTTCCGCCGATAACGGCCCGACATGCTTGTAGACGATCTCACCGCGGCCGTTGATAACGAACGTTTCGGGCATGCCGTAAACACCCCAATCGATCGCCGTGCTGCCGTCGGCGTCCGTGCCGACCGCCGTAAATGGATTGCCGTAGCGTCCGAGAAAACGCCGGGCCGCAGCCGGATCATCCTTGTAGTTCACCCCGTAAATTTCAAGTCCACTGTTAATCTTGAGTTCGGCAATGAGCGGATGCTCATCGACGCACGGGCCGCACCAGGACGCCCAAAAATTGACAATCGATGTCTTGCCTTTGGTAAGATCCGCATTGGAAAACCCGGGTACGGTCTTGCCATCGGCAACCAGGGCGGCTAGCGGCGCGAATGACGATGCGGGTACGGGTTTGCCGATCAATGCGGATGGCAATTTCGAGGGATCGCCAGATTGCAAAGCGACCGCAAAAAGCCCTGCCACTGCGACGAAAACGAGAACAGGCAGAACTTGCAAATTTCTTGACGTTTTAGTCGTCGTCATGGCGCTCTTTCTTTTGAAATCTGTGCCGAGCGGCGCTTGATACCGCGTGCGTCTAGACCTTTAAGTGCAGCGCGCTGCCGGTGCCCATCTGCAAAGAGCCATGCAATCAGCCCGCCGACAACCAGTGCCGTTGCCGCGTAGGAAATCCAAATGTAGGCCGCGTGAGGTCCGAGATCCATGATGCTATTCCGCTGTCAATGTTTCTGTCGCGCCATCGCGCCTTACCACGTCCGACATGCGCAGCGATTTAACCCGGCGGCGCAGGATTTCGTTGCGCATCGCCTGCATGTGCATGGCAAAGAACAACAGTGAAAATCCGATTGCCATCACCAGCAGCGGCCAGCGCATGCTGGGATCAAGCGTAGAGCCCATGGACGTTGATGGCTGATGCAATGTGTTCCACCAGTTGACCGAGAACTTGATGATGGGCAGAAGCGTCACACCGACAAGTGCGAGGACGGCCGTCAACTTTGACGCCAGTGCTTCATCCTCCAAAGACGAGCGAAGCGCCATCAAGCCGAGATACAGGAAGAAGAGAACGAGCATCGACGTTAGCCGCGCATCCCAGACCCAATAAGTGCCCCACATCGGCTTGCCCCAGAGCGAGCCCGTGAGTAGTGCGAGGAACGTGAATGCCGCACCAATCGGTACCGCCGCCTTGGCGGAAACGTCGGCGAGGGGATGACGGAAAACCAGCAAACCAAAACTCGACACCGCAACAAGACCGTAGGCCATCATCGAAAGCCAAGCGCTCGGTACATGGATGTACATGATCCGGACAGTCTCCCCCTGCTGATAGTCGGGAGGGGAATCAAAGAACGCGAGATAGAGGCCATAGAGAATGAGCGCGGCAGCGGCGCCTGCAAACCACGGCAACAGCGAGCCAGAAAGCTGCATAAACCGGGTCGGGTTGGCGAGACGCTGCGTCACACTTTGTGTCTGGATCTTCATAAGCGGGATGTAAGCCTTTTGATCGTACGAAACAAGAAACGGCCGGGTGCATGGGTTCTGAGTGCATGAATTACTGCATCTGAATGCGCAATGCCGCCGCAGCCGCCAACGGCCCGATGACCAAACTCGCTAGCGAAATGGCTATGAGGATCAAAAACGAGGATTCGAAGGCACCGGATTGCAGCCCGGTATTCAGGGTTACCGCGCTCACCGCCGAGATGCCGAAAATCAGTGTCGGGATGTAAAGCGGCAAAACAACCAGCGCCAACAGCAGACCGCCCTTGCGGGCTTTTAAGGTCAGCGCCGCGCCGATTGCGCCGAGAAAACTGACAGCCGGGGTGCCAATCAGCATGGTCGCTATCAGCGCGGGATAAGCCTTGAGATCGAGATTCAGCAGTATTCCTAGCACCGGGGCTAAAAGTGCCAGCGGAATTCCCGTTGAGATCCAATGCGCAAGCGATTTGGCCGCCGCAACAAGCTCAAGCGGCATCGAACCCGTCGCCATCACTTCAAGCGTGCCGTCTTCGAAATCACTCTCAAAAACCCGGCCCAAAGATAATAGAGCCGCGAGCAGGAGTGCGATCCACAAAACGCCCGGCGCAATGCGGCTTAACAAATTGAGATCGGGGCCAAGCCCAAGCGGCAACAACGCAACGACCACGAGGAAAAACCCGAGTGCCGTGCCAATCGCGCCGCCTTCGCGCAACGAGAGGCGCAAGTCCCGGCTAACAAGTGTCCAGAACGCACTCATGCGGCTCTACCTCGCCGCTCAAGCGTCAATTTACGCGACCTCGTTAAGCCCATCGGAATGTGCGTCGCGATGATTGCCAGTCCGCCGCCTTCAACGTGGGTCTCAATCGCTTTCTCTAAAAGTCCTGTGGACGCGGCATCAAGCGATACTGTTGGTTCATCAAGCAACCAAACCGGACGCTGTGCCGCGAGCAGTCGCGCAAGACCAACGCGCCGCTTTTGCCCAGCGGACAAATAGGCGGCTGGGAACTCCGCGAGATCGCGCAATCCGAAATGATCGAGCGCTCGTTCTACCATGTCTTCAGTTTTTGCCGCGCCACAGAGATAGCGTGCCCAAAATTCTACGTTCTCCCGGACGCTCAAATTGACTTTGACTGCGTTGGCATGTCCAACAAAGTGCGCTTGTTCGCCAACCGTTTTTTCAGTGTCGCCGCCGTCAATCCTGACCGTGCCGGACAAGGGGCGCAGAAACCCCGCGAGCGCGCGCAAAAGCGTGGTCTTACCCGCGCCATTCGCGCCCGATAGGATGATGGCCTCGCCACCTGTCACGACAAGAGATAAATCGCGGATAATGGTTCGCGACCCGCGTTCGACACAGAGATTTTCGGCAATGAGTTGCACTTGGGCTTTTGACCTTGGCGGGCGAAAGGGCGGCAACAGTGGCATTTGACCGCAAGGGCAAACTCGCCAGAAGTCGGATGTTCCACTTACGTCGTGAGCTATATAAGAGGCAGCATATATTTTCCGCTAGCGCAAAAGCGGCGGGGTTGCATAGGGCCATAAATGGGGCCGGTTATCAGCCCCCTCGATCCGCCGGCACTCCGGCGGCGCAGCTCCAAGTCCAATCTCTCGTGGCCAATCTGATTTGGCCCGTTTCTGGTGGAGGCTAGACCGTGAGCGCCGTGACCCCGAATTCCCTCGACAGCTTTAAATGTCAGAAAACGCTCACCGCAGGCGGCAAGCCCTACGTCTATTATTCGTTGCCCGTTGCCGAAGCCAACGGCCTTAAGGGCATCTCAAAACTTCCTTTCTCTATGAAAGTACTGCTTGAAAACCTCCTGCGCCACGAAGACGGCCGCACGGTCAAGAAAGCCGACATCGCCGCGATGGCTGAATGGCTGAACAACAAGGGGAAGACCGAAACCGAAATCGGGTTCCGCCCAGCGCGCGTCTTAATGCAGGATTTTACCGGCGTGCCCGCAGTCGTCGATCTTGCCGCCATGCGCGATGGCATGAAGCAGCTCAAAGGCGATCCCAAGAAGATCAATCCGCTCGTACCGGTAGATCTCGTGATCGATCACTCCGTCATCGTCGATGAATTCGGTTCGCCAAAGTCGCTCGCGCGCAATGTCGAGCTCGAATACGAGCGCAATGGGGAGCGTTATAACTTTCTGAAATGGGGCCAGGGCGCATTCGAGAACTTCCGCGTTGTGCCGCCCGGAACCGGCATATGCCATCAGGTCAATCTTGAGTATCTGGCGCAAACCGTGTGGATCAACAAAATGGCGGATGGGCGAGATGTGGCGTATCCTGATACACTTGTTGGCACCGACAGTCACACAACCATGGTCAATGGCCTCGCCGTGCTCGGCTGGGGCGTCGGCGGCATCGAAGCGGAAGCGGCCATGCTGGGCCAACCGCAATCTATGCTCATCCCGGAAGTGATCGGCTTCAAGTTGACCGGCAAATTGAACGAGGGCGTTACAGCCACAGACTTGGTGCTAACGGTGACGCAAATGTTGCGCAAGAAAGGCGTGGTCAACAAGTTCGTCGAATTCTACGGCCCGGGCCTCAACCATATGACGCTGGCCGATCGCGCAACGATCGCCAACATGGCACCCGAGTATGGCGCGACATGCGGTTTCTTCCCCGTCGATAGTGAAACCCTGAATTACTTAACGATCTCGGGCCGCGACGAGCCGCGTATTGCACTGGTCGAAGCCTACAGCCGCGCGCAGGGACTATTTCGCGAGCAAGACGCCTCTGACCCGGTTTTCACCGATACCATCGAACTCGACCTCGGCGCGGTTGAGCCATCGCTTGCAGGACCAAAACGGCCCGAAGGGCGCGTGGCGCTCTCCGGCGTGGCGACCGGATTCGTGACCGCACTTGACGCGGAATACAAAAAGCCCGACGAAGCGCAAAAGCGGGTCGCTGTTCAAGGCGAGTCATTCGACATCGGCCATGGCGATGTTGTCATCGCTGCGATCACCAGCTGCACGAACACATCAAACCCGAGCGTGCTGATCGCCGCCGGCCTGTTGGCGCGCAACGCCGTTAAAAAGGGATTGAGCACCAAGCCCTGGGTGAAGACATCGCTCGCTCCGGGATCGCAGGTTGTTGCCGCCTACCTTGAGAAGGCTGGACTGCAGCCGTATCTCGACAAAATCGGCTTCAACGTCGTCGGCTTCGGTTGCACCACCTGCATCGGCAACTCCGGCCCGCTTGCACCCGACATCTCAAAAGCAATCAATGATAACGGCATTGTCGCCGCCGCAGTGCTGTCGGGAAATCGTAACTTCGAAGGCCGCGTCAGCCCGGACGTGCAAGCCAATTATCTCGGTTCTCCGCCCCTCGTCGTCGCCTACGCATTGGCCGGATCGGTGCAAAAAGACCTGACCAAGGAACCTCTCGGAATGGGCAAAGACGGGAAGCCCGTTTATCTCAAAGACATCTGGCCGACGTCCGCCGAGATTCAAAAATTTATCGCAGAAAATATCACACGCGAGATGTTCAAGTCGCGTTATGCCGACGTCTTCAAAGGCGACAAGAATTGGCAAGGCATCAAGTCAAGCACAGGTCTGACTTACAGCTGGGACGACACATCGACCTATGTGCAGAACCCGCCTTACTTCACTGGTATCACGTCGACCGCACGCACGATTTCGGATATTGAAAACGCGCGCGTGCTTGCGCTCTTCGGCGACAAGATTACGACCGACCACATCTCCCCTGCGGGCTCGATCAAGGCCGCTTCTCCAGCCGGAAAATATCTAATCGACCATGGTGTGAAACCTGCCGACTTTAACCAATACGGCACACGGCGCGGCAATCACGAAGTGATGATGCGCGGCACGTTCGCAAACATTCGCATTAAGAACCACATGGTCAATGATGCCCACGGCAACGCCGTCGAAGGCGGCTTCACAATCCACCAGCCGTCCGGCGAACGCATGGACATTTACGACGCCGCGCAGCGATACGCTCTCGAGAAAGTTCCGCTCGTCGTGTTTGCCGGGGTCGAGTACGGCAACGGCTCCTCACGCGACTGGGCTGCGAAGGGCACAAATCTGCTGGGCGTCAAAGCCGTGATTGCCCAATCGTTCGAGCGCATTCATCGCTCGAACCTCGTCGGCATGGGCGTCTTACCTTTCACGTTTGAATCGGGAACGAGTTGGCAAACGCTTGGTCTCAAGGGCGATGAACTTGTCACTATTCGCGGCCTCGCCAGCATCAAACCGAGGGCAAAAGCCGAAGCTGAAATTACTAGACCGGACGGCAGCATATTCCTAGTCCCGCTGTTTTGCCGGATCGATACCCTTGACGAGTTCGAATACTACAAGAGCGGCGGTATTTTGCATTACGTGCTGAGAAACTTAGCCGCTGCGTAAAGCCGGGCAGTTGCAGCGACGGCTACAGCATCGCGGGCTGATCGTGCACAGAGCCGGCCGCTAGCGTGGTTTGTAACCATGTCCGTTAACCTCTGCTCCAAAAGAAACTCGCAATTTTACGAGGATTGTTTACGCCTTTTTCAGTCATGACGCGTGCGTACTATTCGTGCGCCCCAAAAGTCTGAGAGAGGGCCTAGAGCCATGGGTTACCCAATTAATTTGACTCCCTACAACGATAACGTCGCCTTTGGCGATGGAGACGACATCGTCAATGCTCTCGCTGGCGACGACTGCATTGATGCTGGTAACGGCTTTAACGTCGTTTGGGGTGCCGAAGGCAACGACCAGATCACCGGCGGCGATAATGCCGATGTTCTCGACGGCGGCGACGATGACGATCTAGTTCGTGGCAAAGGCGGTAATGATCAGATCTACGGTGGCGGCGGAATAGATACCCTCGACGGCGGCGACGGCGAAGACACAGTTTATGGCGGTCTGGGTGACGACAAAATCTACGGCGGTAACGGCGACGATTGCCTTTATGGCGAAGATGGCAACGACGAAATCGAAGGCAACGACGGAAACGATAAGATTTCCGGCGGAACCGGCGATGATCTCGTTCGTGGCGGAGCTGGTTGCGATTTCATTTTGGGTGACGACGGCGATGACTCGTTAGACGGCGGCGACGATAACGACGAAGTCCTTGGCGGAGCCGGGAACGACAACATTTACGGCGGGAACGGCCACGACGTACTGCGCGGCGAAGCTGGCTGCGATCTTATCTTTGGTAATGACGGTGACGATCTTCTCGACGGAGGTGACGCCAACGACACATTGCTTGGCGGCGGCGGAATCGACAGCGTCTACGGCGGCAATGGAAACGACCGCATCTTTGGAGAAGATTGCGACGACAAGCTATTTGGAAATGCCGGCAACGACTACCTCTACGGCGGCAACGGCAACGACCTCGTCGATGGCGGAAGCGGAGATGATCTCCTATCCGGCGATGCTGGCGATGACTTACTCAGAGGCAGCTATGGAAACGACCGGCTCTATGGTGGCGATGGCGACGACTTCCTCGTCGGCGGGCTCGGCCGGGACGTGCTGACCGGCGGCGCCGGCTGGGACCGATTCGAATTCTATTCCACAAGCGAAACGGGGATCGGCTTTGGCAACCGCGACTGCATCACAGCCTTCCAGCGCGGCGCCGATAAAATCGATCTGAGCGGCATCGATGCCAATAGCAAAAAGGCTGGCAACCAAGCCTTCCATTTTATTGGCTTCACCAATCAATTCAACGGAACGGCCGGTGCGTTTAAGGTCTTCTGGGAAAACCGCGCCGGGACCGCCTACGACCGCACGGTCGTAGCGGGCGACCTTAACGGCGACTGCCGCCCAGACTTCCAAATCGAACTGAAAGGTCTCGTGCACCTCTACAAAAGCGATTTCCTTCTCTAGTTCTCGCCAAGGCACTGTAATAATCTGCCAGTCACGGCCGTAGAGTCTTCATAGGCTCACCCAGTCGTGACTGGTTTTTTTGTGGGTCACGCAATAATGTAACATTAGCGGCAGTTAGGTCCGTTAACTGTCCAGTTCAGGACCATAGAGATGCGATTTCGCTCAATAACGATGCTTTTCTTCGGTCTAACTTGGTTCGCATCCGGGACGTCGTTTGCGGAACAAGATGCTGGCGCGCGCTCCAAAGTTACTCAATCGAGTGATACTCCCTTACGCGCCGTGCTTGAGCTGTTCACCAGTCAAGGGTGTTCCTCTTGCCCGCCAGCGGATGTCGTACTCAAGGCCTATGCCAACGACCCAACAGTCATCGCCTTATCGTTACCGGTCGACTATTGGGACTATCTTGGTTGGAAGGATACGTTCGCTTCTCCGCGCAATAGCGAACGCCAGCGCGCTTATGCGAAGGCACGCGGAGATGGGGCAATTTACACGCCGCAAATCGTCGTCAATGGGATCTTACATGCCAACGGTGCGGTGAAAGCTGATATCGAAAGCGCGATCGATCTCACGTCCAAGAACTCTGCACAGCCCAGGGTTCCGCTCCGATTCTGGCAGGAGAATAATACCCTCAATATTGCGGCGGGTTGGGCTGAGGAAGGCAAGGAAGTGCGTGAAGCCACGATCTGGCTGGCAGTCGTGCAGACGTCTGGAACGGTCGAAATCCAGAAGGGTGAGAACGCAGGACAAGCGCTGATTTACACGAATATCGTGCGTGAACTGACGCCAATCGGTCTTTGGAAGGGTAAACCGCTTATGATCCAAATTCCAAGATCGGCTGTTATGCAGGCCGCGACACAGAAATCTGTTGTCTTGGTCCAAGAAGGAAAAGCCGGACCCATCATTGGTGCGGCCTGGGCTGGACTTTGGTAGTTCGCTCTCCAGCGACCGGCAGTGGCCTGCCGCACATGCGCCGGAACCTCATTACATCTACGCAGCCAGTCCGCGCTTCTTGAGCAATCCTTCGATTTTCGGCGCCCGCCCGCGAAACGCAACATAGGCTTCGTGCGGATCACGGCGATTTCCGGCTGAATAAACAAATTCGGCGAGCCGCTTGGCTGTTTTGGCGTGGAACACATCGCCGGTTTCTTCAAAGGCGGCAAAAGCATCGGCGTCCATCACTTCGGACCAGAGGTAGCTGTAATAACCCGCAGCATACCCGCCCATGATGTGCATAAAATGCGGTAAGCGGTGCCGCATAGCAATTTCCGCAGGCATTCCAATGTTGCTCAGAGTTTCCGCCTCGAATTTTTCAATATCGAGCCGCGACGGATCCTCTATTGCGTAAAGCGCCATATCGGCCAAGGCGGACGCCGTGTACTCAACGGTCGCAAAGCCTTGATTAAAGTTCTTCGCCGCTAACAGCCGCTTGCGCAACTTTTCCGGCATCGGCTTTCCAGTTTTGTAGTGAACCGCGAAACGCTCCAGAACTTGCGGCGTCGATAGCCAATGTTCGTAAAGCTGGGACGGCAACTCGACAAAGTCTGTTGAGACCGCAGTTCCCGAAATCGACGGAAAAGTCACATCCGACAGCAAACCATGCAATCCATGACCGAATTCGTGGAATAGCGTTCGCGCATCGTCGAATGACAACAATGCCGGTTCGCACTCCGCAACTTTAGCACAATTCAGTACGTTGACGATCACCGGCCGCTGTCCTTTGCCGATATTGTGTTGAGACCGGAAACTCGTCATCCAAGCGCCAGATCGCTTCGACGCACGAGCGAAGTAGTCGCCGATAAATACGCCGACGTGCTGGCCGGTTTTATTCGTGACTTCCCACACGCGCACATCTGGATGATAGCGCGGCGCATCCGTCAGTTCTTTGAACTTTAGTCCGAACAGCCGGTAGGCGCAGTCGAAGGCTGCATTGATCATCGAGTCGAGCTTTAAGTAGGGCCGCACCTCCGCTTCATCCAGATCAAAACGCGCCTTGCGCACCTTCTCCGAATAGTAGCGCCAGTCCCATGCAGCAATCGCAAAATTGCCGCCCTCGCGCTTTGCTTCGGCCGCGAGCGCATCGCGTTCTTCGTTGGCGCGGGCAACAGCCTTGGGCCACACAGCCCCGAGCAAATCGTTGACCGCCGAAGGCTGCTTGGCCATCGTGTCTTCAAGGGAAAAATCAGCAAATGTCTTGTAGCCGAGCAATTTCGCGTGTTCGTTTCTCAGTTGCACGGCTTCAGCCAGGATACGGCGATTATCGGTTTCCCCGCCATTCGCACCGCGCTGGATCCAGGCTTTGAAAGCCTGTTCCCGCAGGTCGCGACGGCTTGAGTAGGTTAGGAATCCCTCGACACTTGACCGCGCTAACGTGATGGCATGCTTGCCGCCGCGGCCGAGGTCAGTTGCTGCACGCGTGGCCGCAGCACACATCGTTTCAGGAAGCCCCGAGAGCTCTTGCTCTCCCTCGAGCACCAGATGCCACGTCTGCTCGTCCTTTAGGACATTCTGCATGAACTGCGTGACGAGGCTCGCAAGCCGCGCATTTATTTCTTTCACTCGAGATTTGGCAGCAGCCGATAATCTGGCGCCCGAACGCACGAACGATAAATGATGGCGTTCAAGTACGCGCAGTTCTTCTTCATTGAGCTTTAGTTTGTCGCGGCGATTGTAAAGGCCGTCGATGCGACGGAACAATTTAGCATCGAGAAAGATCTTTGTCTCATGCGCGGCGAAACGGGGCGACATTTCTCGTGCGATCTCTTGAAGTTCGGGAGTCGAGTCGGTTGCTTCCAGATTACCGAATACGGAACCCACGCGCGAAAGTAGGATGCCGCTCTTTTCAAGAGCGACGATCGTGTTGGCAAACGAGGGCTTCGCGGGATTTGCGGATATTCTAGCGATCTCTTCGCGATGCTCGCGAAACGCCCTTTCCAATGCAGGCTTGAAATGCTTGGCCTCGATTTTCGCGAACGGCGGGATCTCGAACGGTGTGGTCCAGCGCGATAAAAGCGGATTGGTGGATTGCTTGCGCGATATTCTGCGCTTGGCTAGTTTTCCCGGCGTGGCATTCAGAAATTTCTGCATTATCGGTCCATTTTCCCTTTTCAATAGGATACGCGGAATAGTGCCTGCTGGGTTCACAAATTAAATGATACACAGCCAAAAATGCAAAACGGCCCGCTGGGGAAGCGGGCCGTTTCGCAAGACGTGACGCCGAGGATGGGGACCCCAGGCGCTTAGGGGGTAATCAGGGAGAGTTGCCGAAGGTCCGGCCCTTTGAAATTTGGCCCCGGGGGGCTGGGGGGCTGAGTATCCAGAGCCGGTTCTCTAGGCCGGGCCCTC
>JAYSVT010000366.1:0-9043 GCA_043718455.1 Hyphomicrobium sp. | reverse complement strand
TGTCCTGCACCGTGATCTTCCTGTTCCTCTCGTTCGCATTGCCGATCTTCCTCGGTCTTTTGGCTTACGGCGGTCCGAAATGGCCCCATGCTGGTCCTTGGAGCATGGGCGGGGCGCTGTTCCGCGTGGTTGCGGTTCTGTCGATGATTTCGATGGCGGCCATGTTCTACGCCGGCATCCAGTCGCCGAACGATTGGGCACTACACATCACGGTTGGCTTCATCGTTCTGTCGCTCTTGATCTGGGTGCTGTTTGAAAACCGCCGCTTCAAGGGTCCTCCGATCGGTGACGAGATCAAACGCCGTCAAGCAGAAATCGCGGCACAGGAAGCGGCTCTCGACGCAGCAAGCTGATCACGAGCTGTTGTCATTAAATCCACCACGAATGCATCAAGAAACGCGGCCGCAAATTTGTGGCCGCGTTTTCCTTTGCGAGATCGGGTAGGTTAATGCTCTGCGCCCCTGGCATCGCTGCGAGATCCATTCACCTCTGAGGTCAGTAATGATTGGATCGTGATGGGGGCGTTCGTTGACCCGGGATGAATGACCTGCCCTTTGCGGGACCAAGGAGAACTGAAAGTGGGAAACAGGCAATTAGACTCACGCACCGCATGGGTCGTGTTGGGAATGATACTCGCTATGCTTTGGAGTTCCGCCCCTCTGCAGGCTGAAACGGTATTCAAGCGTATTCGGACGCAGTTCATCGCGGCGCTAGGCGATCCTGAAGCCACGTCTGGAACAGGCGCTCAGTCGTGGGGTCTGTGGCGCGTCGATCCCGGCCCGCGCGGTGTTCTGCTCAGCGACTATGGAGAGCTGAAGGCCGCTGGTAATCTCACTTCAGCGCAATGGATATTTGACGATCGAGACTGGTGGCTGGAAGAACACGGCTTGATCATGGAGAAGCCGGAGTTTCCGCTTCCGCCGGGCAAGTATAGGGTCACAGGCGACCGGGTGGTGACGTCCGTTTTGACGATCCACCCTATAGACAACGATGGCACGCAGCGTTGGGAGCTCGACAAGGGCGCTAAGCTCTATGACGTGACGCACTTGCCGTGCAGGTCTGCGCGTTATTCTCCGGTGAACGCAGAGAGTTCGTGCTCGCCATCCAAAGCGCAGCAAACTGCTTTTCCAGTGACGCCGGGCGCCGCGATGCCCGCCGTTGAGGGCTGCAACAAACAAGACTACGCTGTGTTGTTCGTTATTGGCGTGGCGGTCGGAGATTGATCAACTATATGCGCGCGCGATGGGGCTTCTTGGAACGAAAGTGCGCAATGCGGCGTTCAGAATGCGGCGTTCAGTGAGTGTTCCCGCACCATCTACTGGCTCAACACAATCCGCGAGTCTCACGCGACGTCCGGTTTCTTCTTTTGTATGAAAGAGTGGGTGCGCAATGACAGCAGGGAAAATTCCTCATAACGCTCTCGTGGTTGTGGCCGATGGAGCCGGCGCACGCTTGTTCCGCAATTCCGGCCAGGAAAACAAAGTAACGTTGTCCGCCGATGGCGAATTCAAGCCTTCCCATCTACTCGATGACGGTCCAGCGGGGCATCGTCCACCAGAGTCATCCGGCCAGGAGACGGACGAAGCCACCTTTGCAAAGCAACTGGCAAAAGAACTCTATCGCCGCGCGCATAGCGGAGACTTCAAGGCCCTTGTCTTAATCGCCGACCCGCAGACCTTGGGCCAGATTCGCCCGTCATTGCATAAAGAGGTTCGCCAGCTGCTGGTCGCCGAGATCGCAAAAACTTTCACGAAGTCATCCATCGCCGACATTCAAAAAGCGTTGGACTAATTTGTGCCGCCGCGCTTCGACTTCGCACTCTGCAGCACGTCCGCAAGATTGAATGTGTGTGTTGAGTCGTCCTCGGCTTGATCATCAAGGATTTCAACGCCGAACCTGAACTCGTGGGTCCAGGCCACGCGGCAGCGGAAGGTGCCAATCTGGTCGAATTCGACAAAGAGAATGCTGTTCACATCGAGCCCCCGCACGGGTCCCGACAATCCAAAACCCCCCTCGGACACGTTAACGATCTCAGCTGAGAAGCGGTCGATGCCGTCCGCAAAGCAGATGGCTGGCCAAGCCACAGAATGGCGCGTATGGCGGCGTTTAGCGATGCCTGGCTGGCGGTGGAGGTCCGGCTCGTTTTCCGTCCCAGGGTGGTCTAGCATGGCGTCTGTAGCCTTCCGTGTCGGCACTAGGTTGCACCTGACCACAAGGCTATTCAGGAATGGTTGAATATGAGTTAATTTTCAACTGGGGATTGTTTTCGGTCTCGGGAAGCGTCGCAGACCTACGCCGGGCGGGAATTAAAATTAATGCTCTCTGCGCCCCATGAACCGGGCGGTGTCGGCAAGAACTTCGCCCCGGTCTCCAAATGGCGCGAGGGCCGCGATGGCGTCATCAACCACCCGGTCCATGTGTTCGCGCGCGCGCTTCACGCCAACCAGAGAGACGAGCGTTGCTTTGCCCGCAGCCTTGTCTTTACGTGTCGCTTTGCCGACGATTGCGGCTTTGCCTTCAGCGTCCAACAGGTCGTCGCTGATCTGGAACGCAAAGCCGAGATTCTCACCGTAGCGCAGGAGTGCGGCGCGTTCTTTTGCGCTGGCCTTAGTTAGGATAGCGCCCGCCTCGCAAGCGGCGCAGATAAGCCGTCCGGTTTTCATCGTTTGCAGCAGTGCAATATGCGTGACGTCGGGCGCCGCACCAGCGCGTAATTTCTCCGCTTCCAGATCGAGCGCCTGTCCGCCGACCATGCCGGACGCACCCGCCGCTTCCGCGACGACGGCAACGAGTTCGCCGCGCACAGCCGGATCAGGGTGACAAGTCGGTCGCGCGAGCATTTCGAAGGCAAGGGCTTGTAAGGCATCACCCGCAAGAATGGCAGTCCACTCGTCGTAGGCCTTCCATACGGTTGGCTGGCCGCGGCGCATTTTGTCGTTGTCCATCGATGGCAGATCGTCGTGGACCAGCGAGTAGCAATGGATGCACTCGATCGCGGCTGCCGCGTGCAGCGACTCAGCCGACGCAAAGCCGAAGAGCCGCGCGGTCTCGATCACTAAAAGCGGCCTAAGGCGTTTTCCCCCGCTGAGCAACGCGTGCTCCATGGCATTCAACAATCGATTGGGCGTGCCCCGGCGCGCTTCGGCCGCAAGGACCTGTTTGAGGTACGCTTCCAGCATCGCTGCCGTATCGCTCAGCCGTTTCGGAAAGTCCGGCAATGCCTTAACCTCTGCGCCAAATAAACCTGTTCATGTCCCTCAACATGGCCATTGTTTCAGGCTAGTCGCGGGGTTTCGGGCTCGTGTCGGGTCCGTAGCGCATCGGCGGGCACAAGGAAAGTATGGATCGTTCGGACCAAGAGCTGGAATTCTCTGGCGACCCGCAAACGGTGAGGACCTTCCCTTCGACGGGGGCCGCGGCGCGCCGTCACGCCTTTGATGTGGCCCGGCTCGCAACGCCGCCATCGTCGTGGCCGCCTTTGCATGGCTTCGATCTTTGGCCCGATCCTGCCTTGCAGGTTTCCGCGTCTCAGCCTGTAGCAGAATTTGCGTCGGATCGGGCGCTGGGGCCCGCTCAGCACAAGATCAGCACGTCAACCTTGGACGGAACACCCGCGTTGGCGAGGAGCGCACTGCGCGTTGCAGGCCTCGTCATCGCAGCGTGGCTTGCCGTCACAGTCCTGCTCATAGCTGTCTATCGCTTCGCCGATCCGCCGTTCTCGATGTTGATGCTGCAGCAGCGCTTAATTGGCGAGGACGTCGATCAAGACTGGGTGTCTCTCGATTCGATTTCTCCGCATGTCGTGCGCGCGGTTTTGCTCAGTGAAGACGGGCGTTTTTGCCAGCATTGGGGTGTTGATCTCGATGAGATGCAGAACGCCATAGAGCGCGCGGGCGATGGCATTCCGCGCGGCGCCAGTACCATCTCCATGCAGGTGACGAAGAATCTCTTCCTGTGGCAATCGAAGAGTTATCTGCGCAAGGCAATCGAAATTCCGCTTACGTTTGTGATCGAGGCGCTTTGGCCCAAGCGCCGCATCATGGAAGTTTATCTGAACATCGCCGAATGGGGCCCTGGGATATTTGGAGTGGAGGCCGCCTCGCGCTATCATTTCAATAAGCCAGCTGCCCGTCTTAGCGAGCGCGAAGCGGCCCAACTGGCAGTAGCGCTGCCAAACCCCATTCGCCGCGATGCGGGCGATCCGGGCCCGCAGACAAGACGTCTTGCTGGCGATATCCAGGCACGCATGCGAGCGGCTCCCTCGAGTGCGACAGCATGTGTCAGATCCCGGCCGCTGGCCCGGATTTCCGCACCAAAGGCCTGAAAAGGGCTGATCTGCGATGCCGCACATGATCGCGGGCGGGGGACTGGCGTTTCCGGAAGTTTGCGCGTATAAGCCCGCTCATGGACGGACTGCCGGGTCTTTGGCCCGCTACTCGTCCCCACCCTTCGACCTCATTACCCTACGACCTCATGCTGAGTGCCGCTGGGAGGCGGGCCCCGCAATTTGATGGGGCAGTCACAGCTATCTATCTGGAGCGTTTAAAATGGCAGTCCCGCAAGGCAAAACCTCGCGCATGAAGCGCAATCAGCGCCGCTCGCACGATGCGTTGACAGTCCCCGTTTATGTCGAAGACAAAGAGAGCGGCGAGCGCCGCCGTCCTCATCACATCGATCTGAAGTCGGGCAAGTATCGCGGCCGCCAGATCCTTGAGCCGAAAACGGACGTTTAACGTCGTCAGAGCTATTCCATCGTACAAACTGCCGAGGCGGGCTGCTCAATATGCAGACCCGCCCTTTCTTGTTGTCCGTGAAATCACAGCCCTTCCCAAGCGGCCGCGCTTGGCAAATCAGACGCTACGTGGCACAAGACGCCGTCTGCCCGCACGGGCGTCTTCGACCGGAGGAGCACAATGTCGCTCAGAGCCATCCCGCTCATCGCTATCGCCTTTTTTCTGTATTGGATGATCGTCGCCGCTTCCGGTGAGGAAGGACTTGCCGCATCGATTATGGAACCGACGCTGCTCAGCGGCGGCGTGTGGAAGTTTACGTGGGGCGACTTGATCATTCTCGCGACGTTGTTCTTGCTGTTCGTCGAGGTGGTCAAGGCAACTTACACGGGCACATCGACTATGATCGACCACGGTCTTTCCATGGTCTTGTTCATCGTTTGCCTCGTGGCCTTCTTAATGGTACCGCAGGCCTCGAATTCGGTTTTCTTCATGATCTTGGCCGCGACCCTGATTGACGTAATTGCCGGCTATACGATTGGCATCCGGGTGGCCCGCCGCGATCTCAGCATCGGCGGCGACCAGTAATCACAACCGGCACGGCAAGACCCTGTTCAAATGAAAGCAGCCGGCACCCAATGCCGGCTGCTTTTGTTTATTGTGCCCTGCCACTTCGGTTCATATCTTTAATGGTTGTTAGCACTTTACCTCTAGCCTCAAATCGTAAATCTTAAGCCAGCGCCTCCCCTGTTAATTGTTGCGGGGCGCGCCCGAATTTGAGGTCTGCTGGTGGCAAACTCGCCTCCGCTTACAGGTCAGCGCCTGATCGCCAGCGACGCTGTAGATGCGTCTGTTGCGGTGCCGCGTGCTTACGCCGATCCATTGACTGAGTCGGAAGGGCTTGACCTCGTCGGCATACTATCGGCCATCGAAGAGACGGCCTATGTTTGGGACATGAAATCCGATCGCATCGATTGGGAAAGCAATGCGCCCCAGATTCTTGGTGTGACTTCGGCAAGCCTGATTGCGACAGGTACTGCATTCGAGCACTTGATCGCGCCCGAACATAGCGCGCGCCGGATGGAGGCTTTCAATGTAAAGGCCTCCGACAGCATTCGTGGCGTCCCCTATCGCCTACAGTACCGCTTCCGCCCCAAAGGTCTGCGCGGCGACATTTCAGTCTGGATTGAAGAACACGGCCGTTGGTGGCCGGACGCTGCCGGTGATCCGTCGCGTGCGCGTGGCGTACTGCGCATCATCAATGACGGGTATTTTGAAGAGCAACGGCAGCTATACCGCAGTGACGTCGATGAACTGACCGGCCAGCTCAATAGAATTCGCCTAACGGAAGCCCTCACCGAAGTTCTTGAACGGTCGAAAAAGACCGGTCAACCCTGCGCGTTCCTCGTCGTTGCGGTCAACAATCTTGCCGTCATCAACGAGACCTTTGGCTATGATGTGGGCGACGAATTAATCTCCGCTGCCGCCAAACAAATAAAGGGCCGACTGCGCGGCGGGGATGTGCTCGGCCGTTATTCGTCGAACAAGTTCGGTATCGTTTTACAAGATTGTGGTGCTGGCGCTATGCGCATTGCGGCCGAGCGCTTCATGAAGTGCGTCCGCGACGCGACGATCAAGACATCAGCCTGTCAATTGACAGCCACACTCTCGATCGGCGGCGTCGTCGTGCCGGACCAAGCTCAAACGATCCAGCAAGCTCTGAACTTTGCAATGCAGGCCCTCGACCGGGCGAAAAGCAAGCGCTTCGACTGCTTCATGGCTTACGAGCCATCGAGCACATCTGACAACACACGGCGCAAAAGCATCGAAGTTGCCGATGAGGTCATCGCGGCGCTTGACGATAACCGTATGCGGCTCGTTCTGCAGCCGATGGTTGGCTCGAAGTCCGGCAAGGCAGAGATTTACGAGTGCCTTTTGCGCATGGAGCGCCCGGATGGCGCGATCGTCTCGGCCGGTGAGTTTATCCCGATTGCCGAGCAATTGGGATTGTCGCGTCTGATAGACCGGCGCACGTTGGAATTGTCGGTCGCGCTGTTAAAGCGACACAAGGCGCTCACGCTTTCGGTCAACGTCTCCGGCTTGACGGCGAGCGACCACGAATGGCTGACCGCCCTGCAACGTTTGACCGGCGGGCGCCGCGATTTGACCAACCGCATGATCATTGAAATCACCGAAACGGCGGCACTCGATGATCTCGACCAATCGATTAACTTCGTCGATACTCTGAAAGAAATGGGCTGCCGCGTCGCAATCGACGATTTCGGCGCCGGTTACACGTCTTTCAAAAACTTGAAGCTGCTCAACGTCGATATGGTCAAGATCGACGGCGCGTTCGTGAAAAACCTGGCCGACGACACAAGCGATCAGATTTTCATTAAAACGATGGTCGAGCTGGCCCAAACGTTCGGCATGGAAACGGTCGCAGAGTGGGTTGGCGATCAACGCTCGGTTGACATGCTCAAAGACATGGGGATCACGTATCTGCAGGGCTTCTTCTACGGCCTGCCGATCGACGCGGAAGCCTACAACCCCATAGCGTGACCGGGCCGTGCACCGGCGCCGCCTTTAAGGCTTCGGCTGTGTCATGTTCTCAATTTTTTGCTGCATGGCAGCGAGTTGCGCTTTGAGCTCTCCAAGCTCATCTCGCAGCGGCGCCTGCGGTGCCACTGGTTTTCCGCTCGCGTCAGTCGCTGGCTTTGGCCCGCCAGCCGCTGCACCGAAAGCGCCCCACATCGACATGGCTTGCTCAAACATTGCCATGTTCTGCTGTGCTTGCTTTTGATAGAAATCGAGGGCTGCAGCAGGGTTTGTGAAAGCGGTCGAGAACTGTTCGCGCAGACGACCCTGCTCCTTGGCGAAGTTCTCGATTGAGAATTGCAGGAAGCTCGGCACCATTCGGGCAAGACTGTCGTCGTAGAAGCGGATCAGCTGGCGCAGGAATGGGATCGGCAATAGCGTTTGACCGCCCTCGCGGTTTTCCTGCTCGACGATGATCTGGGTCAATACTGTGTGGGTGAGGTCATCGCCATTTTTGGCGTCGTAAACCACGAAATCCCGGTCCCCGCGCACCAACTTGGCAAGATCTTCCAAGGTGACGTACGTGCTTGTCTCAGTATTGTAGAGTCGCCGGTTTGCGTATTTCTTGACGACAACGGCTTCCTTTTTGGATGCCGTACTTTCAGCGTTGGTCAACATCGCTTGGAAGTTCTCTCGACTGATCGGCCTCATTGTGCAGTGCGGCAGCGTAACACAGCCGGACCTCCCCGTGCTAGACGTTTTTGCCAAAACTTTACGCAGGGCTAGTCAACACGTCGCAATTGCTCAATTTCTGCCAGTACTGCTAATAGTCAACACGCGATAAGTCAGCCATTATTCCGTCTATGAGCTGGCATCGGCACATGAATTCACAATATTTCTGCCCAGGGAGGGCCATTGATGAGCCAGGATGCTTCAACGATTGTCATTGCCAGTGCCGCCCGTACGCCAGTTGGATCGTTCAATGGTTCGCTGGCAAGCCTCCCTGCCCATAAACTTGGCGAAATTGCCATCAAGGCCGCGTTGGAGCGCGCCAAAGTCGCGCCGGGCGACGTATCAGAAGTCATTCTCGGCCAGGTCTTGACTGCGGGCCAGGGCCAGGGTCCTGCGCGGCAGGCATCCGTCGGCGCCGGCATCCCGGTAGACGCGCCCGCCTGGAGCATCAACCAGATTTGCGGATCGGGATTGCGCGCGGTTGCGATCGGCATGCAACAGATTCAGACAGGCGCCGCGACAATCGTCGTCGCAGGCGGCCAGGAAAGCATGAGCCAGTCGACTCACGCTGGTCATATGCGCGATGGCACAAAGATGGGCGATTTCAAGTTGGTCGATACCATGGTGAAGGACGGCCTCTGGGATGCCTTCAACAACTATCACATGGGCGCAACGGCCGAGAACGTTGCGCGCCAGTGGCAGATCACGCGCGAAGAGCAAGACAAGTTCGCGGTCGCTTCGCAGAACAAAGCCGAAGCCGCCCGCAATGCCGGCAAGTTCAAGGACGAAATCGCGCCCGTCACGATCAAAGGCAAGAAGGGCGATACGATTGTTGATACGGACGAGTACATCAAAGACGGCACGACGCTCGAAGGTATCGCCAAGTTGCGTCCGGCGTTCGATCCGAAAGAAGGCTCTGTCACAGCGGCCAACGCCTCTGGAATTAATGATGGCGCCGCTGTCGTTGTGTTGATGACCCTTGCTGAAGCCAAGAAGCGCGGAATCACGCCGCTCGCGCGCATCGTCTCGTGGGCAACGACGGG
>JAYSVT010000365.1:0-3016 GCA_043718455.1 Hyphomicrobium sp. | reverse complement strand
CCAAGATGGAGGCGATGAAGAAACACAAGTGGTTCGCCTTCTGGAAGACCCTCAAGGAAGGATATGACTTCTTCGAGACACACCGCATTCCGCCGCACGTGGCCGTGTGCGATCGCCGATACATTCCAAACGTCGTCGCCCCGCAAAGCCGGCCTGACGCGAACGGGCCTTGCCCGCCGTTCCAGCGGCCGGTGATGACGGCTTTCACGCCCTTGCCAACAGACACAGAACAAACGATCGCCAGCGGCAATAAGCTCAAGGGGATCGCCAATCCCGACGTTGACCCGACGGCAGTTGACATTGCGGCTGCCAAGAGCGCCACCAGTGCTGTCATCCGGACGGGCGCGACTCCGCCGCAATCCCCGCCTTCTATTGCGAACGCCCAATAAGGCCAACAGCATTAACGAGGGTAGACCGGGCTTAGCTCCAGAACTGCGTCAGGACCGGATAATTGGGCGGCGTTACTAGCAATGACCAACTTTCCACCATCAACTCAGGGGACGGCGCACGTGCCATCAAGCGCCCGGCACAGATTACGCCGCTTCGCCATGCTTTCTCTCGTAGCACTCGCGGTTGGCGCAGCACTCGTGTCGCCATACTGGTTGCCGCTCGTTCAGGGCGACGCAGACCAACGCCACCTCGCCTACGAACGCAGTCAGCGTTTTTGGCGTGTGAACGCGGGTCTTTCACTCCCCGGCGCACCCGATCTCGCAAATCTCGCCGGCCGGTTGGCGGAGCATGGTCTGACGCAAGGCGCTCCGATCCTGATGCGCATCTTCAAGCGCGAATTCGAATTGGAGCTCTGGATGCAGCGCGACGGCGTGTTTCATCGCTTCGTGACGTACCCCATTTGCCGCTGGTCGGGGACGCTTGGACCCAAACTGGCGCAAGGCGACGGACAAGCGCCCGAAGGCTTCTACGCCGTCGATAAAACCGCGCTCAATCCCAACAGCCGCTGGTACAGGTCCTTCAATCTTGGCTATCCCAATGGTTTTGACCGCGCCCAAGGTCGCACAGGGTCATTCCTCATGGTTCATGGCGGATGCGCCTCGGTCGGCTGCTACGCTATGACGAACGCGCAAATGGATGAAATCTGGCGGCTGGTGAATGCGGCGCTAAATGGTGGCCAGGAGAAGTTCCAGGTGCAGGTATTCCCGTTCCGGATGGACGGGGATAAGCTGGCCGCGAGCTACGCCGGGCACCCCAATCGATCATTCTGGACCAATCTCAAGCGCGGCCACGACCTGTTTGAAGAAACCCTGCAGCCGCCCAAAGTTTCCGTATGTGGCGGCCGCTATGTCTTCGAGCCCGGCGGCCCGGACAATGGCGGCAATGCGATGATGTCCGATAGTTGCCCGGCGGCATCTGCTAAGAACTGAGTTAATACAAAGGCGTAACTCTGTTGGGGCCTGATGCAAAAAGACACTTCGATTCCGCCGCTAGGGGCATTATGTTGGCAGTCCGTTGGGGGTCAGTACTTTCGAGGCGGCACGTAATGACGTCTATGGTTGCGCGCGTCCGGATGTCTTCCGTCGCGGTCCTCGGCCTAATCGCTGGCTTGGTGGCCAGCGTGCCTATGACCGCGCGGCCGGCGTTCGCGCTCTCGATAGAACTCAAGGACGTTGCCGCTGATCGCGTCGATCGCCAGCGCGCAGCGGCTGAAGGCGCACTGCCGCTGCCTGGCACCCCCAACGTGGCGATCCTCGAAGAACGTTTGCGCGAGAAGCGCGTGGCTCTCAACACGCCCATGCTCATTCGCGTGTTCAAGTCCGAGTCTGAACTTGAAGTTTGGAAGGAGATCGATGGCAGCTACGTGCTCTTTGCAACGTATCCGATTTGCCACTGGTCGGGCAGCGTCGGGCCAAAGCTGCGCGATGGCGACAAGCAGGCGCCCGAAGGCTACTACACCGTCTCGCGCAAGCAGCTGCACCACGTCGGGCGCTGGCCGAAATCGCTGTTTCTCAACTACCCCAATATTTTCGACCAATCGCAGGCGCGCACCGGCAATCTCATTCTGATCCACGGCGGCTGTACGTCGGTTGGATGCTTTGCCATGACCAATCCGGTGATGGATGAAATCCACCGCCTGTCGGTCGCGGCGATCGAGAGTGGCCAGGAGCATATTCCAGTCCACGTGTTTCCGTTCCGCATGACCAAGGACAATTAGGAAACACACGAGCGTTCGCCATGGCAAGCCTTCTGGGTTAATCTCAAGGAAGGCTACGACCTATTTGAGAAGAGCAGGTTACCGCCGCGCGTCAGCGTATGTGACGGCCAGTATAAGTTTACTGCCGCCACTTCGGCACGCGGCTCAGGCCCCCTTGAAGCGTGCGGCGACACGATTGCAACGATCCGCGACCAGGAAGAGTGGCTGGATAACGTGCCCTCTCCCGGACCCATCCCCGTGCGCACGGCGGCGGCGGCAATGCTACCCGCCTCATCAGGCGCTGCAAGCGTGACGGACGCCAATCTTGGGCCCATGACAGCGCCGGCTGAACTCGCGCCCTCCATGGTGCCCGAAGTGCGGGCCATCAGATGCCGGTTCGCATTGCGCAGCTGCGGGCGCTATCTCACGCTGCAGAACTACATGGCCGCGAAGCGCGCGGCGCTCCTGTCCAGCGGATTGCGCCGCTTCAAACTGACAGCAAAGCCCGAGTTGATAAAGCCGGAGCTCGAATGACGCCAGCCCAGCACTTGCGTGCATGCGCCATCTTGTATCCGCGCACATACTTAGGTTAGGACCGCCGAGCAATTGAAATATGGAGCGGCGCGCGCACAATGGCTAAGCAAACCACAATAGCCGAGCAAACCTATGCCAAACGAACCGAAACACTTCTCGAGCGGCTGATTTTCGCCTCGCGCTGGCTTTTGGCGCCGTTCTATCTCGGTCTTGCGGTCTCAATCATCGTGTTGCTCGTTAAGTTTATGGCCGAACTCCTGCACCTCGTGCTTGGTGCATTCACATTGTCCGAGCCTGATGTGATCCTCGGCGTCCTCACGCTCGTCGATTTAGCGT
>JAYSVT010000364.1:0-3022 GCA_043718455.1 Hyphomicrobium sp. | reverse complement strand
AGCGACGAAAATGAAAGCTGGTTCTCTGCCATCGGACACCCCCTCGAATCAATGATCCAAGTGTGCCATAAATCGTCAGTTGCTCAGAGGTTCCCTAGCCATGGGATCCACAATCTTGGCGCCGCCTTCGCGGGCAGCATTGATGAGTTTCTCTCTAAGGGGCAACCAAGTTTTGTCGAACAGCACACGATTTAAATCTGTTGGCCGATAATCGGTTGCGCCAGACAAAGAACGCTTCAGTCCTGATTGCGGAAACAGCGCTCCGCCAATCGGGATCGAGAGAACAAGCCATACGTCCTTACCTTGTGCGCGGAACCCCTTGATCATGGCGGTTAAGGCGCTCATGGCGCGGCCGGTACCGGCTGAGCCAGGACCAAGGCCGCCGCGGCCCGGATCGGCGATGTAGTAACCGGTGTTGTTGAAGTAAGCGCTCCACGCGGCGCCAATCACCACAGTTTTTATTTCGCCGGATTTTGCATAGTCTACGATGCGTTCTGCAAATTCAGTGCAGTTGGGATGGTTCCTCTCGCGAACGCCGGGGATGGGTAGACAGCCACCGGTTGTTGCAAAAACAACAGAGGCGGTACTGCGGTTTTTTTCGAGAAGCCATTCGACGCGCGGCCAGTACTGTTCGATGTTGCTATCGCCGAAGTACAGAATTTTATCAGCGGCGCTGCCCGCCGTCAGCAATTTCAGTCCTGTCGTTGTCCTGAACGGCAAAAGACCTTTCGGATACGTCCAGTCAGATACGGCGTCGCTGATGTCACGATAATCTGATCCATTGAGCCTTGGATGCAGGATTGCAGAATTGGCAGATAGTCCAGCAACCAGAAAAAGGGTTGTCGAGGCGAGCAATGCGAGGGGTATGCGATGGCTTTGCGATTGCCGGACTGGCCGCTCTAGAAAGCGAAACGTAAGATAGGCGAGTATCACCGCGGCGATGACCGCTACAAGCCGGACGAGCCAGTTGGCATCAAGCTTGAGGATGCTCGCAAATGACAGCAACGGCCAATGCCACAAGTAGAGTGGATAGCTGATGAGTCCAATGAAAACTATTTCCCGTCGCGATAGCAGGACTTTATTGACGAACGCGCCGGGGCCGGCGGCAATCAAGAGCAGAGCGCCTGCGCAGGGGAGCAGGGCCCAAACTCCTGGATACAAATACGTGTTATCCAAAACCCAATAGGCGCCAGCAATGAGTGCTATTCCGAGAATTGACGCGGCGTTCTGAAGTTTTGGGAACATGGGCCCGTTGGCCGCCAGCGTGCTTAGGCCGAAGTGAGCCTGAACGGCGGCACCGTGGTGATGGGCGAAGGCGAGCAATGCACCAAGCGAAAGTTCCCAAAACCTGTTCTGGGGCAGAAAAAACGCGGCGGCTGCATTGCGATCGATTGTCGAGACATTTGACCAGAACGACGCCAAGGTAATCAGCGCCAATGCGGTCAGCATCCGCCAATTCCCTGGCAATAGCAGAAGCAGAATCGGCCAAACCAGATAGAACTGCTCTTCAACGGCGAGCGACCAAAGATGCAGCAGCGGTTTTTCATCCGAAGCAACGTCGAAATAGCCCGCCTCGCGCTTCAGCACAAAATTGATGTAGTAGGCAGCTCCGGCTGCGATCTGCTTTCCAAGCGCCAAGAATTCGTGGGGCAAAAGGTAGTACCAGCCCATGAGGAATGTGGTTGTGAGTACGGCAATCAGCGCAGGAAAGAGCCGCCGGATGCGCCGGGCGTAGAAACCTAACAGCGAGAAATGCCCTTCAGCCTTCTCTCTGAGAATAATCGACGAGATCAGGTATCCGGAGATGACAAAGAATACATCGACCCCGGCGAAGCCGCCACTGATGAGCTTGGGGGCGGCGTGGTAACCGACCACAGCCGCTACGGCGATCGCTCGCAGACCGTCGATATCTGGCCGGTAGGCTATTGCGGTGGTGTCGCGCATTCGCCGTCCGGTCCATCCCTAGTTCAATCCCCGTGGGCGCAGAGTTAACCGGCCTCACACACCCGCACAATGGTGCGGATGGCCCAAATATCTTTGGGAAGCTGGTAAACGGCAAAATATTCTTCGGCAAAGTTTCCCCCGGGGGTCTGGGGTGAGGCATAATGGGGTTTGTGGAGGCCGAATCTGGACGAAGAAGGTTAAGGCGATGCATGCTGTAAAGTTCATGTTTTTGGGACTTCTGGCGCTCGTTTGCGCGGGGCTGCCATCGACTGGTCCCTCGTCGGCAGGCCGCGTTGTGTCCGAGCAAACCGAGCCGGTCTCGCCCTCTGCCGATTTCACGGCGCGGCAGGTGACGGAGGTTTTGTACAAGGCCGTGCCCGGCGTGCGCCCGGACTTCTCAGGCCGCGATTTGACCTATCTGGATCTCGCAGGCCTCGATTTCAAAGGCGCGACGCTGGTGCGTGCCGATCTCTACGGCACCGACCTGACCCTATCGAATTTGTCGGGAACCGATCTGACGGAAGCGCGGCTTGATCGTGCAGTTCTCATTCGCGCCAACCTCTCGGGAGCGAACCTGACAGGCGCGACGATTTATAGGCCGACGATCTACTCGGATCTGGCGACCACGCTCAGCGATGCGCCGAAGTTTGCGGGCGCAACGATGCGCGGCATTCGCGTGCAGGCGGAGTTATCGGGCGCCGATTTTCGCGGCGCGGATATGACGGGCGCGGATTTCCACCCGCTTGAAGACCGGCCGGGTGAAGGCACACTCGCAACGCCGTACCGGAATGTGTTGCGGAGCTGCGATTTTTCTGGAGCTCGACTCGAAAGCGCAGACTTCCGCCACGCGGTGCTACTTTTCTCGCGGTTTACGGGTGCAGACTTACGCGGGGCCAATTTCCAGAATGCCGATCTTTCGCGCGTGGATTTTTCCGGCGCCGACCTGACAGGCGCCGATCTTTCGCGCGCCGATCTCGACGAGACGAATTTTGCCGGCGCGAAGGGCCTGGTTTAATAACACCAGTTGTTCCGGTGTTTGGTCGCTCTACGTTGTGAATGATGAAGCTGGCAGTGTTGA
>JAYSVT010000363.1:0-3022 GCA_043718455.1 Hyphomicrobium sp. | reverse complement strand
CGATTGCGCCCCTGCTTAGGCAATTCCACGTTGCGGGTATCCGGCTTTGCCACGATTGAACGCGCACCGGCTCCGTCCCAACACTTCTATCCGCAGTTTCTTTAAGTAACCCTAGCGGCTGAACAAGGGCCAATAAATTGAAGGAAAATAAGCAATTTTATCAAGATGAATGGAGCGCACTGTGAACCTATGCCCGGATAACGGCGACAGACCCGTTGAGCCGGGGAAAACGGCATAAACTGAGAAGCACACTGGAGACGGGGCATGGGTCAAGTAAATCACACCAGTAAGGCTTTTTCAGCAGGCTTCGCGTCAATCGGCTTTTTCACCTTGACCGCTATGGCGTTGCCAGCCGCCGCAGAAATTGTCCGCATAGAAGGGGTGTTCGACGAGGCGGGATCGGCCGCAGAAACACCGATCGTCGTTTCTGGCCGCGCAGGGCGCTTTGACCGGGTCACGGCGATGACGCTGCACATTCCGTTGAAGCTCGACGCCACCCTCGGCGAAGGCGGCAGCGGCCGCAAAATCCTTGGCTCGGAACTTTTCCTCAAGCAATCGGGAGCTACCTCAGGTGTTGCCGCAACCGATGCCCGTGACGGAACGGTGCCGCGCGCGCAACTTGCACTCAAACGGTCATTCGTCTTCGCCGTCGATTCTGTTGGGCCTGTGGCGCAGGACGCCATCGCATTCTGTAACAGCCAAGGCGTGGGCAACAGCCAGGGCGCGGCCGCACCCGTCAGCATGAGCTTGCCGGTTCTATGGCGCGTGACCACCGGGCGCTTCAATTTCAAATGGGTCAACTATGATCAAGTTGGCCCGTCGGACGAGATTGTCTCGAACCCAGAGTTTTATGCCGATCTGGAAACACAGGAAATTGCCATTGCGGCGAGCGTGCCAGTGCATTGCGAAACAGTTGCCAAGATCGCTGCCGCGCCGACTGTGCATTTCAGACCAGCGCCTGCGGTTCAGGCAACGGCTCCGGACAAGAAGGCCGTCGAAGTTTCCCCTCAACAGGTAAGCCAATTGGAGCCGGTCGCACTTGAAGCATCGGAGTCCGAAGTGATCGCCGCGAAACCTCTGAGCGCTGCATCGTCAACACCGCGCATGGTGTGCGATGGCGGCATGGTACGCTCGAGCGGCGCCGCTGCGAGCGAGGTTTGTCTCTGCCCCGGAAATACCCGGCGCGTCGAGACGGGTGCTAATGCATTTGCATGCGAACGCAAGGTGGGCCGCCGGTAGAGATCAAGATTGAAAACGCCAGAGGCCCCGGACATGACCCCGGGGCCTCCTCGACTTAAAGCGCGAAGGGATGAAGCGCCTCAAGAAAACTCAGTTGACGCGCGGCTCGAGCCCGTATTCCTGCATTTTGCGGTAGAGCGTCGAACGGCCGATGTTCAGCCGCTTGGCCACTTCCGTCATGTGACCGCGATAGCGCCCAAGCGCCAAGCGGATCATGTCGGCTTCCATGGCTTCGAGCGAACGAATCTCGCCGTCTTCAGCCATCGCTGGGATACCGAGCGAGCTGTGGCCATTGCTACCGGCCCGCAGTTCAATCGTGTGTGGCACGGTGTTTTCAGCGCCAAGAAGTGCGGGGCCCGTGTAGGCACCGGGTTTTTGTAGAACAGTCGGAGCCGCCGGTATTTCCGCGTCAAAGCCTTCAACGTGAGCGGCGATTTGTGGGAATTCGGCAATCGTCAATTCGGGGCCGTCGCAGAGTACGACTGCACGGAACACGGCGTTCTCAAGCTGGCGCACGTTGCCGGGCCAAGTGTAGCCTTGGATGAGCTGCATGGCGCGGTCGCTAATTGCAGTTAAGCGTTTGCCTTCTTCGGCAGCAAAGCGCTGGGCAAAGTGACGTGCGAGTTCCGGCACATCGTCAGGGCGTTCGCGCAGCGGCGGCACAAAGATTGGAAACACGTTTAAGCGATAGTAGAGATCTTCGCGGAACTTGCCGTCTTTGACAAGCTGGATCATGTCGCGGTTGGTGGCTGAGATCAGGCGGAAGTTGACCTTCACCGGCCTTTTCGAACCGACGGGATCGATCTCGCCTTCTTGCAATGCGCGCAGAAGCTTGACTTGAGCGTCGAGTGGCAGTTCGCCGATTTCGTCGAGAAAGAGCGTACCGCCGTCGGCTTCTTGGAACTTCCCGATGCGCCGGTCGACAGCGCCGGTGAAGGAGCCTTTCTCGTGGCCGAACAAGATTGATTCAACCAGATTTTCCGGGATGGCCCCGCAGTTGACAGTGATGAAGGGGCGTCCGGCGCGTTCGCTTTCGCCCTGAATGGCGCGCGCGATCAACTCTTTGCCCACGCCCGATTCGCCTTCGATCAGTACCGGAATGTTGGACGCAGCTGCCCGTTTTCCAAGGCTAATGACGCGGTTCATCGAGTCGCCGCGCATGACGAGATCGGAGAACGAGAGCGTGCCTTCGGCTTTCTTCTTGATGCGGTTGATTTCGCCGGTGAGCGCTTCGATCTTAAGCGCGCTCTTGATCGAAACGTCGAGACGTTCGGGAGATGCGGGCTTGATAACGAAATCGACCGCGCCGGCGCGCATGGCGGCGATTGCTGTGTCGATTGAGCCGTGCGCGGTTTGCACGATAATAGGCGGCAAGCCGGGGCGATTGGCGATGCGCTCAAGAACCGCCATGCCGTCGATGCCGGGCATCACGAGGTCGAGGATGACGAGAGCGACACCGCCCTGGCCGTCGCTTTCGAGGATTTGAATGGCTTGCTCGCCGGAGCCGCAGGCCTTGGTCTCGAAGCCGAAACGCTTGACGGTCTCTTCGAGAATACGCCGTTGGGCAGGATCGTCATCGACGATCAGAACACGCTTGGACATGAGACGCTACTTTACTCGAAAATTACCTGCTGGGCGGGGCAACAACCCCAACGATGATCCAGGATCGGACAATCGGTGACCAACAACTCACTCAACAAGGATGAGACTGCCCTACAAGGGTAAACGGAAGGTTTCTGGATGGCGCTAAATTGTGCGTTGTTTGTAAATGTCCCAAAAAACC
>JAYSVT010000362.1:0-29952 GCA_043718455.1 Hyphomicrobium sp. | reverse complement strand
CTCGCAGCCGAGAAGATGTATGCGCCGGCGACATGGGTGCATCTCGCGATCTGGCTGCCGCTGCTGGTGATCATGAGCTTGTGGCTTCTGCCGCGCGTGAAGGGCGCGCTGATTGGCTATCAGTGGGCCTGCCGCATGCATGGCTTTGGCGGCAGCGAAGTTGAAGGCGTGGACATTCCACCGGCCGTACCGGCACCTGCAAACTGATCACAAACCGCAGGCCCTGTTGATGCGAGACGCTTCGCTTGCCATTCTGGACGCCGCGTCCATCATCTTGGCCGATACCACAGGTGAGGGCGCGCGCATCCTGATGGGGCTGCGCCAGCCCGATAACGTCTTCCTGCCAAACAAGTGGGTTTTTCCGGGCGGCCGAGTGGAAGCGGGCGATAGCGCGATCGGCTGCCGGGATCGCTTAGCGCCCGATGACGAAGCGGCCCTGATGCACGGGTTGCCCGACGGCACACACCCCTCATGGGCCACGACAGTTGCACTGGCGGCGATACGCGAGCTTTTTGAAGAGACAGGGGTGGCGCTTGGGCTAGCAGCCGCTGGCGACGACCTGCTCGCCGATGTCTGGCCCGAGTTTCGCGCCCGGCGCCTGCGGCCAGTTTTGGCGCCACTCACTATGATGGCCCGCGCTATCACGCCGCCAGGCCGGCCGAGGCGCTACGACACTCGCTTCTTTCTTGCCAACCGGAAACACGTCGGACATGAAGCCGGAGTTGGAGACGGGGAATTCGCCGACCTCCAGTGGTTCACTCTTCAAGACGCCCGGGACCTCGATCTGCCCGTGATCACGCGCATGATCCTTGGCGACGTCCAAGCACGCCTTGCAGACCCGGACGGCGGCGCGCGCGCAGGGGTGCCCTTCTACTTCGAGCACGATGGGCTGTTCCGCCGCGACCTGATACGCCCTGATGGCAGCTAAGGCGCCTTGACAGGGCAACCTCCATGGCTATGGTGCCGACAACATCCGGACATCTCCGTGAGCCCATTTTGAAGGCCTAGACCTATGGCAAAGCCAGTCACGCAAAAGATCAAGCTGCTCTCGACCGCCGGCACCGGCTTCTTCTACGTCACGAAGAAGAACCCGCGCACATCGACCGAAAAGCTGGTTTTCAAGAAGTACGATCCCGTCGCGCGCAAGCACGTGGAATTCAAAGAAACGAAGATTAAGTGAGCTGCTTGCCTGCTGTGATGAGATGCGCGGGCGCGGACAAAAAACGCTACATTTTGATGGGTTTGCTTGGGGCAGATGATGCGACCAGGGCCCGAAACACACTCAGTAGCGGGGTAAGCGTTTCCGAGTTCGTCTCGAAGCCCTGGTCATCGCCGGGTAAGTTTCAAAGAGGGCGTTGTCCCCCACCCGGTTTTGCGATCAGTCTTATGCAACCTTTCGAGGAGGCCACTCTTATGGTCACCTGGACTGATCAACCCCTACACAACCAAGCGATGCGGCGGGCCCGGTGGCGTAGGAATATCTTGTATTCTGCGTCTTCGACGGGGAAACCGCCGCTCTGTATTTCTTGGTAAAAGACTTATCCCCGTTCAATATATGGATTGGTGCCAGAAGACTAAGGTCTTGGCAAGAACTCGTTTGACTGTGCTCTTGAGGTCACGAGTTGTGCGATTCGATAGCCTGAAAGGCCGACACAGCGGCGCCGCCTAAGTTGCTACGGCATCTCAGAAATCGGCCTCAAAACCTATCGGAACCGATGTTCACCCGCAACGTCTGCGGCAAGAATGCACCGGAAATGCGGACTTCGAAATTGGCAATTTTGGGACTGGCAATCAGGCCGCGTCAGCCGCGACCCGGTTTCGGCCGCGTCGCTTGGCGGCGTAAAGCGCAAGGTCGGCACGCTTGAAAACAGTCTCCGGCGTATCGTCGCCGCGTTCGAGCGTCGCGATGCCGACACTCGCTGTCACACGAATGGATTTGTCGGCGCCAATTGGAAAATTATCCGCAGCGATGTTGGCTCTGAGACGCTCGCCGATCTGGTATGCGCGCGCGATGTCGGTATCCGGCATTATGATGACGAATTCTTCCCCGCCCAGACGGCAGGCAAGATCCACGCCGCGCGTATTGCGCTTCAAGCGAACCGAGAATTCCTTCAACACCACGTCGCCGATATCATGGCCATAGGTGTCGTTGACGTTCTTGAAGTGATCGATGTCGGCAACGAGCATCGACAATGCGCGGCCCGTCCGCAGTGAATCCGACACCAGTGTCTTGAGGTGCCCCTCCATATAGCGCCGGTTATGTAGGCTCGTGAGCGCGTCCGTTATCGACATCTCAACGCTTTCGGCAAGGCGATGGCGCAGGAAGTCGGAGTGGCGCTTGCGTTTGATTTGGGTTTTGACGCGCGCCATCAGTTCGTGCCGGTCGATGGGGCGCATTAGGTAGTCGTTGACGCCCATGTCGAGGCCGCGCAGCAGGCGCGCTTCGTCACCCGGCTCGACCAGGATAATGATGGGCAAATGGCGGGTGCGGTCGAGCGAGCGCACTTGCGAGCAAAGCCGCAATCCGTCGGCATTTTGCAGCGACAGGCTAACGATAAGCAAATCGAAATTGTGCTCGGTCAATTTGGTAAGTGCAGTCTGGGGATCGCGCTCGGCAAAAGCGTCGTTTGTTTTTGACAAAACCTCGAGCAACCGGGCGGCCGAGCGCGGGTGATCATCAACCACGAGAACGCGGCCTGAACGCCCCGAGAGCGCCTTCGCAAGCGCGCCATCGTCTTGAATGCCCATCTGCCGGCCGGTGGACGCCCGCATGATCATTTCGTCATTGAGAATCTTGAGGCGCGCGAGATTCTTGACACGCGTGATGAGGGCGATGTCATCGACAGGTTTGGTCAGGAAATCGTCCGCGCCATTCTCAAGCCCCTGAATTTTGTCCGAGGGCTGGTCGAGTGCGGTCACCATGACGACCGGGATGTGGTGCGTTTGAACGTTACTCTTGATGCGGCGGCAGACTTCAAAGCCGTCCATTCCCGGCATCATGACGTCGAGAAGCACGACATCAACGCGTTCGCGCGCAAGAATATCGAGCGCCTGTTGGCCGCTAAAGGCCGACAGCACTTCAAAATACTCGGCCGCAAGCCGCGCTTCGAGCAGCTTGACGTTGGCCAAAATGTCATCAACGACGAGAACTCGCGCGGTCATCTGCTACGATCTTGATGGTCTATAAATTTCACAACTTGGGCTGTCCGATAAACCGCCGGACCGTTTCAAGGAACGACAGCACCGAAATCGGCTTCGAGATATAGGCTTCGCAACCGCCTGAGCGGATCCTCTCCTCATCGCCCTTCATGGCGAACGCCGTCACCGCGATGATGGGGATCATGCGCAGTTCGTCGTCCTCTTTGATCCACTTGGTGACTTCGAGGCCTGAGACTTCGGGGAGTTGGATATCCATCAAAATAAGATCGGGGCGGTGCGTACGCGCAAGTTCCAGCGCATCGAACCCGTTGCGCGTCTGAATCGTACGATACCCATGAGCCGCCAGCAAATCGTGGAAGAGCTTCATGTTGAGCTCGTTGTCTTCCACGATCAGCACAGAACGTTGTGCGGTGCGAGGATCAGCTCCCCGCCGCTCAATGCCATTCCTGCTTTCCTGATAATTCATGTAGGATCAAACCGTTTGCCCGGGCAGGCTGTGTTGTGCACCGATTCTGGTGATTTGGTCTGGTTACTTTGCCCGGGAAGCCGTAACCAACCGTTAATGTCGTTGCTCTTTGAGCACGTTTTCGGAGCCGCACATGGCGAATTTCAAGAAAGCGCGGCTGACACTTGAAGACGCCGAATCGCTTGCGTTGCAGGGGCTGACGTTTCTCGCAGCAGAGCCCGAGCGCATGTCGCGCTTTTTCGCCCTAACGGGCCTCGGCCCTGACGAGCTGAGATTGTGGGCTGAAACGCCACGCCTTCAAGCAGCTGTGCTCGAACACTTGATGGGAGATGAAAGCCTATTGCTGGTTTTTGCGGCTGAGGCCGCCATTGACCCGGGCGACGCGGTGCCAGCCCGCCGGTTGTTGGTTCAGTTCGCGGCCAAGGAGGCCGGCGATTGGCCGGAAGATTATTGAATCGGCCTGTTGGTCCGCATATCGGCATCGACCTTGGCGGCACGATGCCGCAAGCGCGGAGATAAGGCCGCCGAAGTGGGTGAAGCGAGCGGCTTTCTAGGCGCTGCCTGGCTTGCTGAGACGCAGGGTTAAGCGGAACGATTACGGCGCATCACCGGCGCATTTGCCTTGCGGCAAGACATTAAGTTCCTTCAACTCGCCCTTGAGAGCGAACTGGCCGTAATCAATTTTCAGATTCTCCGTCACTCCATTCTCGTAATAGCGGAATGACAGTTCGTATGCGGGCGGCGTATCCTCTTTGTCTTTACCGGCTTCAAAATAACTGATCGCGACGGGCCATGATGCCAAGCCGTCGAGCTTCGCCGCGTCTTTAAATGCTGCCGCGTTGGCGACAGCGCCCTGTTCGTATTTCTTTCCGATAACGGCGTTGGTCACGTAATATTTTTCGCCTTTTTCCGAACCGTCATAGAGATTCGCTGCAAGACGCGGCTCCCCGCTCTTTGCCGATTGAATGAGGGCAGTTGCGTGCTGCATGGGAAAATAGATATCCGCTGGCAGCGTGACCTTCTTCTTCTGCGGGCGCACGAGATCAACGTCAGCATCGTTGCCAGACTTGTTGCGCACGGCGTCACCCTGGCTCGCTTCGGCAATCTCCTCGTTTTGATATTGGGTGGACGAAAAACGCAGCCGCTTTCCGGCCAGCTCTTCCCAGCTTGAGGTTCTCAGATCGTTGATGGTCTCGGCGCCTTCCTGGTTCGTCATACGCGTGACGAAACGCATGTTCTGCGTGAAGCCATCGCAATTCGATCCCGTTAGTTCGTAGACCATGCGTCCCGACATATCGGTGACACCGGAGCCGGCAACCGAATTGGCGAGCGTTATCTCATAGACGGCGCGATGCGGCGCGAAGGTCACGGCCTCGGCATGCGCCACCGCCGGCACGCTTAAGGAAAGAACAGCTACAGCGATGGCTGACTTTCGGTACAAATCCCGGTCGTTCAAATGACTGCTCCTGGTGGGTCGAAATCTAGGCTCAACTCTAGGGCTGAAGCTGGCCATTGCAAAGTGGCGGCAGCACGGCCAAAAGGATGAGGCTGAAACGTAACGGCCAGACGTACTGGAGAGGCGGCCCGGAAACAATGGCGGAAAAGGTTGAATACCGGTTCAAAATGCTTGACGTGGCATTGCCGGACGCGCCTCAGGCGCTGGCCAATCACGTGCCAAGCCCCATTTGCCGAGAACTATTGTTCATTTCGGGATGTGCGGCGGTGGGCGTCGCGAGTTTGCCTTGTGGAGCAGCTGTTGAGATCGATGCCATTATGAAAGTACGAAACTGATGCTGGACCGCGAAAACTTCTTCCGCCCAATTGCGCACCGCGGATTGCACAACGCAAAAAAGAGCATCGTTGAAAATACATTGCCAGCCTTCGCGGCTGCAATATCTAAGAACTACGGCATCGAGTGCGATTTGCGCCCTGCAGCCGGCGGATTACCTGTAGTCTTCCATGACGAGACGTTACAGCGGCTGACGACGGCCAAGGGGCGCGTTGCAGATCTTGATGCGGCAGCATTAAAGCGCGTCAAACACAAAGTGGGCGGGGCGGGGATTTCGACATTTGCCGAGATGCTCGACGCCGTTGATGGCGCGGTGCCATTACTCGTCGAGATCAAGAGCGAGTGGGATCTGCCCGAGCGGGCTTTCCTCACTCAAATCGCCAAACTCGCGAGCGCTTATCGCGGGCCCATTGCACTCATGTCATTTGATCCGGCAGTGATGCTGGCGATCAAAGACCTAGCGCCTAAAGTTCCGCGCGGCATCGTATCCGGCACTTATGCGGGCGCGGGGTGGTGGAACAGGAAAATCTCAAAAGCGCGGGCTGCGAATTTGCGCGACCTTCTGGAATCCGGCCCGGTTGACCCGCATTTCTATGCCTATCAGGTGAGCGCGTTGCCAACGCCCGTGACGCGATTCGTGCGCGAGGTGCTTGAGTTGCCGCTCTTCACGTGGACGGTGCACACGGCGAAAGAGCGCACGCTGGCGCAAAACTGGGCTGATGCAGAGATATTCGAAGGCAGCGAGCCTTGAGGATTAGCCGTTCTTCGCGGCCTTGTAGAGCGGCATAACGTCGGGTAGGTTTTTCTCGATCCAGCCGATGCGCGACGTATTAGAAGGGTGCGTCGAGAGCCACGCGGGCGGTGCGCCTTTCGCGGCAGTTGCCATCTTTTCCCAGAGCGAAATAGCCGCGCGCGGATCGTATCCAGCTCTCGCCGCAATTTCCATGCCGATGAGATCAGATTCGCTCTCATCGTCCCGGCTGAATTTGAGGCTCAGCAACCCGCCGCCAACGCGGGCGAGTTCCCCAACATTTCCGCCGACGAAAATACTGACTGCTGCCGCGCCAACGTTCGTCAGCATGGATTTGGCGGCGCGCTCGCGTGCGTGCTCGCGAAGCGCGTGCGCGATTTCGTGCCCCATTATCATGGCGATTTCATCGTCGCTGAGCTTCAACTGATCGACGATGCCGGTAAAGACCGCGATCTTGCCGCCCGGCATGCAGAAGGCGTTGATCATTTTCGAGCGGATGACGTTGACCTCCCAGGCCCAGTCCTTGGCGCGCTCGTTGAACTTGTAGGAATGCGGAACGATATCCTGCATAATCTTGCGCACCCGCTGCACCTGGGGATCGCTTTCGTCGAGCAACGCCTGCTGCTGGAACGCGCGCCGCGTTACCTCGTTGTATTGAAGTGCGGCACCGTTCTCGAGTTTCTCCGCCGAGTAGAGTTTGCGCAAAATGGACGCACGGCCGATTTTTACGCCGTCGCCGTCGCGGGCCATCGCGCCAGTTGCGAGCGCCGATGCGATTGCCAGCGCTGCTGCCGCACAACCGGCGATTTTCATCCATTTCATACTTGTTGCCTCTGCCCTCATGCGCGGTTACTCAACATCCAGCCCTAAGAACACTTACTTACATTGCAATGTGATCCCGCGCTATGCTGGACCGTATCAACTCTTGTGCTCACCAGCCGAAAGTCTCGCAATCCCGTGTCCTCTGACGCTACAGTCAAGATTGTAACGCATCTCTCCGAAGTCAATGGCGCGGCGTGGGACGCGTGCGCCAACCCGGATCCCGCGCGACACAATCCCTTTGTCAGTCATGCGTTTTTGAAAGCCCTGGAAGACGCTGGAACGATTGGCGGGCGCACGGGCTGGATGGCGCGGCATCTGGTGCTTGAAGACGAGAACGGCGGCGTCGCGGGCGTGGCGCCTGCTTATGTCAAGAACCACAGCCAAGGCGAGTTCGTGTTCGATCATGGATGGGCCGAAGCCTACATGCAGGCGGGCGGGCGCTACTATCCGAAATTGCAAATGGCGGTGCCGTTCACGCCCGTGCCGGGGCCGCGGCTGCTCGTGAAGCCCGGGCCTCGTGCCGCGGCGGATGAACACGTGCTGGCGGCGGCGGCTATAGAGTTTGCTAGTCAGGCTGGGTTGTCATCGATCCACATCACGTTTCTGGATCAGGAGACGCAAACGCGATTGGTGCCGCTCGGTTTCTTGCCGCGAACGGGTCAGCAATTTCATTGGCTAAACCAGGGCTACGCAACGTTTAAAAACTTTCTCGAGAAGTTTGCCTCGCGCAAGAGGAAGGCGGTGCGTAAAGAGCGCGCGGAAGCTTTGAGCGCGGGGATCGAGATCGAACACATCGCGGGGCGCGAGATTACCGAAGCGCACTGGGACGCGTTCTTCGAATTCTACACGGATACGGGAAATCGCAAGTGGGGGCGGCCCTATCTCAACCGCAAGTTCTTCTCGCTTTTGGGTGCGGCAATGCCCGAGTGCTGTTTGCTCGTGATGGCAAAACGCGACGGCCGGTTCATCGCCGGCGCGCTCAACATTATCGGCGGGGATTGCTTGTATGGCCGTTACTGGGGCTCGATCGAGCACCACCCGTTTCTGCATTTCGAGGTTTGTTACTATCAGGCCATCGACTACGCGATTGCGCACAACCTCGCGCGTGTTGAAGCGGGCGCCCAGGGCGAACACAAACTGGCGCGAGGGTATCTGCCGGTTGAAACCTGTTCCTCGCACTGGATTGCTGACCCGGCCCTGCGCCACGCGGTCGAGCGCTATTTGAAGCAGGAACGCGCGGCGGTGAGTGTCGCGAATACCGAAATGGCGGAGATGGGGCCGTATAGAAAAGGTTGAGGGTATAGCGCGCGCTCTCGACCCGCGTCCCCGGAAGCCGCGTCACGGCGCGAAGCGCAGGCGCGGCTATCCGGGGTCCTTACCCGTTGCGACATGCCACGAACCGGGACAGGTAAAGACCCCGGATCAGCGGACTGTCACGCCTTCGGCGTGACCGCTGTCCGGGGACGCGGGTGAAGGGAGTCTCGCTTTACCGTCGGACGTAGTGGCGTTAAACGAAAGCGCACACTCGCAAAGAGGCCACCAAATGTCCAACTACGACCCCAACAACATCTTCGCGAAAATTCTGCGCGGGGAAATTCCGTGCCACAAGGTTTACGAGGACGCGGACGCGCTCGTGTTCATGGATGTGATGCCGCAATCGAACGGCCACGCGCTCGTTGTGCCGAAGGCTCAGTCGCGCAATGTGTTTGACGCTGATCCCGCCATGCTCGCGAAAGTCCTCCCCCTCGTGCAGAAAATCGCGATTGCTTCTAAGACAGCATTCAACGCCGATGGCATCACGATCTGGCAATTCAACGAGCCGGCCGGCGGGCAGACGGTATTTCATCTGCACTACCACGTGATCCCGCGTTACGAGGGCGAGGCTTTGCGCGCGCATTCGGGCAAAATGGAAGACGGCGCGGTGCTGGCGGCGAATGCGGCGAAGTTGAAAAAGGCTCTTGGGTAATCAGCCATGCATCACATCAAGAGCGATGTGCTGGATCAGAAATAAAAAAGGAGTGGCCGGGGGGACCACTCCTTTCCGGGCCAGACTAAGTCTGCTGGGCCCTGGTGACAGAATGAGACAGGACGTCTCTCACTCCGTTCGTCGCTTAGCGCTCTGGGGAGCAGAGCGGGTCACAGCGCGACGAGATACGAGGGCTGCTTCAGCGATATTGATTTATTCTCCGTAATTGTGATTCGAGGCAAGCAATAAGTATGTTGTAGTCGCGCCCGCCGTCATCTTCACCGGAGTCCCGCCCATGACCACAAATCGCGTCTGCAAACTGGTAAAGCGGCCAAAGCCGGGCCTTGTCACGCGGGATATCTTCGAATTCGCGGACGAGGCGGTGCCGGAGCCCGGGCCCAACCAGTTCCGCATCAAAATCGAATACATCTCGCTCGATCCGGCCATGCGCGGGTGGATGAACGAAGGGAAAAGCTACGTCGCGCCAGTGACGCTTGGGTCCGTCATGCGCGCCTACGCGGCCGGTCACGTTGACGCCTCTAACCATCCGGACTTCAAAGTTGGTGATGCCGTGCAAGGCGTCATCGGAGTCCAGCAATACGCGCTGAGCGACGGCAAAGGCATCGTCAAGGTCGATACGTCGCTAGCCCCGCTCGAGCGCTGGATCGGCGGGCTAGGTATGCCGGGCTGGACCGCGTACTTCGGCTTGTTGGACGTGGGGAAACCTCAGCCCGGCGAAACCGTCGTGGTCTCGGCAGCGTCAGGCGCGGTTGGCTCGCTTGTCGGCCAGATTGCCAAACTAAAAGGCTGCCGCGCGGTTGGCATCGCTGGGGGCGCGGAGAAATGCAGATACGTCGTCGAAGAATTGGGCTTTGACGCCTGCGTCGATTACAAGGGCGGCAATCTTGCTGCTGAACTCAAAGCCGCAGCACCCAACGGCATCGATGTTTATTTCGAGAACGTCGGCGGCGAAATCTTCGACACGGTGCTGCTACAGATGAACCTGTTCGGGCGCATCCCAGTGTGCGGTTTTATCTCGGCCTATAACGCGACGTCCGTACCCGAGGGTCCCAAGAATTTGCGCGTGGTGCTCACCCAGCGGCTGACCATGCGTGGGCTGATCGTGTTCGACTGGGCTGACCGCGTGCCGGAAGCCATCCGCGAATTGGGCAGCTGGCACAAAGCCGGGCAACTCAAAATCCGCGAGGACGTGCGCACCGGCGGCATCGACGCGTATCCGGACGTGCTCAATCTGCTCTACACGAGCGGGAACAACGGGAAGCTGGTGTTGAGGGTGTGATTGGGGGGCAACCTCCATTCACTCATCCTACCGCCGCAGTTGGCGCGCCCGGCCGCAACATGCTACGATGAGGGCTATGAAGCTCTCTATTGAAACCGGACTTGAAACAGACGGTCGCTGGACGTTGCGCTCTACGCGCACAGGGCTGACGCCAGAGGATTTGTAACGTCATGGCCACAATACTTATTATTGGCGCGAGCAAGGGCATTGGGCTTGAAACCGTCAAGGCGGCGCTGGCCGCAGGTCACTCCGTCCGCGCTTTCGCACGCTCGGCGGAGGGCATTGCGATCACCGATGCGCGGCTCGTCAAAATTCCGGGCGACGCGCTGTCACGCAGCGATATTGATAAAGCGCTGAACGGCGTCGATGCCGTCATTCAGTCGCTCGGCGTTGCCTCGGCGAAGGAACTTATTTTCGGAACAACGCTGTTTTCAGCGTCCACGCGCGTTCTGATCGACGCGATGAAAGCCGCCAGCGTCAAACGCCTGATTGCGGTGACGGGCGCTGGTGCCGGGAATAGCCGTGGGCGCAACAACCCGCTGTATGACCATCTGTTTTTCCCGCTGCTCTTGGCGCGCGTCTATGCCGACAAAGACATCGCCGAGGGGCTCATCGCCAACAGCGGCCTGGATTGGACCATCGCACGGCCCGGCATGCTGACAAACGGCCCCGCGACGGCTGGCTACAAAGCCCTGCCCGACATCAACGACTGGCGCGGCGGAGCTATTTCACGCGCGGACGTCGCCGATTTTCTGGTCAAGCAAGTGGCGGACCGCAGCATGATTGGCAAAACGCCGATGCTGATCGGTTAAACAAAAAACGCCGGGTGCATGTCCCGGCGTTGTGATTTGCGAACTGCGTTGCTCGCGTGGTGTCTGACCCTTCGGGTTTGACGCGGGGCCACAATCCCGACGTGCTGAACCTGCTCTACACGATCGGGAACATCGGCAAGCTGGTGTTGAGGGTGTGAGGTTAATTATTGACAGTCAATTGAAATAGGAACGTGAAAGCGGAAGGCTTGTTGGCGGTATAAGCCTGCCACTTACCGCTTTGGTGAACAGTTTGATCCAACGCTCTGAAAAAGCGTCTTCATCCTCACCATCGATAGGCAGAGGCCCAAACGCTGTTTGCCATCCGCTGACCACCTGCGACAATGCCAGATGAAAGTCGCGGGAATCAGGATGGAGGGCAGCAGGAGCGCTTTCCATAGAGCTGCCCGCCCAGTTGAAGAATGAAATCTCACGCCACCTGTAGCTGGGATCATCAGGCGTTTTCGCGTAGGCAAGTGTGGCGCTGTATTTGTAATACTCGGGCTCGTGAAATGCTTGCCTGTTCAAACTTCCTCCAACTTGCAGTATTGATGCGGCCAATACATCCCAGCCTGACTGGTTAGTGGCCGCCGCAATGGCTGTCGGCTGATCATTGCTCAACACAGCTGCACCCAATCTGATGCTATTTGCGCTTCTCTGCGCCATCACCGATGTAGCAGTTATTTCATCAGATAGGCGACTGAGGATGCCTCGCAGTTCCTTGATCGCCTCATCAGCAGATTGCTTCCGAGACCGCCGAGCATCTTCCTCAGCACGATGTTTGGCCTCCGCGGCAAGCTCCTCCTGCGCCACTTTGGCCCCTGCGGCCGCCAATGCCTGGCTCCTCTCCTTCATTGGCCCGGCGGCTACTTCCGAAAACACCTTTCGGCAACGCTCTAGTGAAGGACGGTTTTCAGCACTTTTTCGCAACATCAATCTCGCCAAGCCTTCTAGCCGTTGATCAACGTCCTTCAAGGGCGGCGGCTCCTTGTTAAGGTGCGCCTCCCGTATGTCGTCATAATCTCCCAGAAATGGAGGGCGCCCATTGATCATGGCGTGCAGAATACAGCCAAGCGCATAAATGTCTGTTGCACCGGTAGGACGTTCGCCTCTCCACTGCTCCGGCGCTGCATATGTTGGGGTGAGTGAACGCCTGAGAGTTTCTAGGGAGGTACTGTCTTGGACAAATTTGGCGATGCCGAAGTCGGCGATCTTCCAGCGCTTCTCATGGCGGAGAATATTGGCGGGTTTCAAATCACGATGGACAATATCGCCGACTTCGTCCAGCCCAGAAATGATATCAAGTGCGACGTCCTTAGCCTCTTCCCAACTTAGACGTCCACTCTTTCCGATCCGATCTTGGAGGCTGCAGTCGCATATCGGCATAACCAAGTAGTAGCGATCACTATTCGAGTCCTGTCCGCAATCAAGAACAGGCACGACGTGCTTTGGCTGGCGACCGACCAAAATTTGACCGATATTCATCTCCCGATGCGCGGCCGCGTCTGCGGTTATCTTCAGTCGTTTGATGGCTACCTGTCCCCGCGATCCTTGACCTCGAAAGACTTCCCCAAAACCTCCTGGTGACCCAATCGCATCGTTCTCGTCGAACTGCCAGACCTCGCGAGATAGTCTAATCTCGATCATCGTAGAGCCTTTGAAATTGTGACACAGCTAACAAGATTGGCATGCGCTTGCTTTAAGAAGCAACGACATCTCATCGCCCCTGATCGCGATTAGCTGGGGACAAAAAAGGCCGGAGCTGACCCTCCGACCTCTATGTGAGCCGTGAATAATCGGTGCCAGCCCCTTCAGGGTCTGACACCGCCCTCAATCAATCATCCTTCTTCCGCCGCGGCACGGGCGGTACGGCGCCCGATGACTTCGGCTTGTCGGACTTGTCCTTGGGTCCGGGCAGCGCCTTCTTCGGCGTGGCATCGGCCAGCACGGTCTGCGGGCCGTCGTCCTCGTCGTCCTCGGGGTTACGCCGCTTGGAGGGATCGCCCGGAATGTAGTCAAACACCAGCGCGCGATCTTCGCCCTTGCCCGAGACAAGCACCTTGACGGTACCGCCGTGCTCCAGCTTGCCGAAGAGCAATTCTTCCGCCAGCGGCTTCTTGATGTACTCCTGGATGACGCGCGCTAAGGGGCGGGCGCCGAACTTTTCGTCGTAGCCCTTTTCCGCGATCCAGCGCGCGGCTTCGTCCGAGAGTTCGATCGACACGCCGCGATCCGCCAGTTGCGCTTCAAGCTGGAAGATGAACTTCTCGACAACCTTGGTGATGATCTCGGGCGGCAGACCCGCGAACTGTACGACCGCATCGAGACGATTGCGGAACTCGGGCGTGAACATCTTGTTCACGGCTTCCGTATCTTCGCCCTCGCGCTTGGTGCGGTTGAAACCCATCGCCGGTTTCGCCATTTCCGACGCGCCCGCGTTCGTCGTCATAATGAGCACGACATTGCGGAAATCGATCGACTTGCCGTTGTGATCCGTCAGCTTGCCGTGGTCCATGACCTGCAACAGAATGTTGAACAGATCCGGGTGCGCCTTCTCGATTTCGTCAAGGAGGAGCACGGAGTGGGGATGCTGGTCGATGCCGTCGGTGAGCAACCCGCCCTGGTCAAAACCGACATAGCCCGGCGGCGCGCCGATGAGACGCGAGACCGTGTGCTTCTCCATGTATTCCGACATGTCGAAGCGCAGCAGCTCAACGCCCATGAGGTTGGCGAGCTGCTTGGCGACTTCGGTTTTGCCCACGCCTGTTGGCCCTGAGAACAGATAGCAACCGATGGGCTTTTCCGGTTCGCGCAAGCCGGCGCGCGCAAGTTTGATCGCGCTTGTCAAAGCGCCAATCGCGTTGTCCTGGCCGAACACCAGCCGTTTCAGGTCGCGATCGAGATTGCCGAGCACTTCGGCATCGCTCTTGGTGACCGTCTTTGGCGGAATGCGCGCCATGGTGGCGACGGTTGCCTCGATTTCCTTGACCGTGATCTTCTTCTTGCGCTTGCCTTCCGGCACCAGCATTTGCGAGGCGCCCGATTCATCGATCACGTCGATCGCCTTGTCGGGGAGTTTGCGGTCGTGAATGTACTTGGCCGAAAGCTCGACCGCCGCCTTGATGGCTTCGTTCGTGTACTTCAGCTTGTGATAGTCCTCGAACACGGACTTCAGACCCTTGAGGATCTCAATCGTGTCCTCGACCGTCGGTTCTTTCACGTCGATCTTCTGGAACCGGCGCACGAGTGCGCGGTCTTTCTCGAAGTGCTGGCGGTATTCTTTGTAGGTGGTCGAGCCGATGCACTTCAGTGTGCCTGATTGCAGCGCAGGCTTTAGAAGGTTGGAGGCGTCCATAGCGCCGCCCGACGTCGCGCCCGCACCGATGACGGTGTGGATTTCGTCGATGAACAGGATGGCGCCGTCGTAGTTCTCGATCTCTTTCATCACGGCTTTGAGCCGCTCTTCGAAATCGCCGCGATAGCGCGTGCCGGCAAGAAGAGCGCCCATGTCGAGCGAAAAGATCGTCGAGCCCTTCAGCACTTCGGGGACTTCGCCGCGGATGATCTTGCGCGCCAAGCCTTCGGCAATCGCCGTCTTGCCAACACCCGGATCGCCAACGAACAGTGGGTTGTTTTTCTGGCGGCGGCACAGCACCTGGATGGTGCGCATGACTTCCTGCTCGCGGCCGATCAACGGATCGATCTTGCCGTCGCGTGCCTTCTTGTTGAGATTGACGCAATACGCCGTCAACGCGTCGCCGGGCTTTTTGATGTCATCACCCTCGCCTGAAGCGTCCTCATCTGCGCCGCGCACGGAACGTGGTTCCGACATACCGGGCCGTTTGGCAATGCCATGCGCAATGTACTGAACAGCGTCGAAGCGCGTCATGTCCTGCTCTTGCAGGAAGTACGCGGCATGGCTCTCGCGCTCCGAGAAGATGCCAACGAGCACGTTGGCGCCCGTCACTTCTTCGCGGCCCGAGGTTTGAACATGCACAATGGCGCGCTGTACGACGCGCTGAAAAGAATTTGTCGGCTGCGCGTCGCGCGCATTCTTTGAGACGATGGGCGAGAGCTCGTTGTCGAGATACTCGACAAGCCGATTGCGCAGCTGATCGATATCAACCGTGCACGCGCGCATGACAGCGGCAGCATCGCGATCATCGACGAGCGCGAGCAACAAGTGTTCGAGCGTCGCAAATTCGTGGCGCCGCACATTGGCGTATTCAAGCGCCCGATGCAGGGTCGCTTCGAGATTTTTTGAAAGAGACGTCAAGTCAATCCTACTCTTTCTCCATGGTGCACTGTAGAGGATGGCCATGCTGGCGTGAAAAATCCATGACCAACGTCACCTTGGTTTCCGCGACTTCGTACGTATAGACGCCACATATTCCGACGCCCTTTTGATGCACATGGAGCATGATTCTTGTCGCATCTTCATGTCCTTTGCCAAAGAAGCGTTGCAGTATCAGCACCACAAACTCCATAGGCGTGTAGTCGTCGTTCAACAGTAGGACTTTATAAAGGCTTGGCTTCTTGGTTTTCGGCTTGGTCTTGGTGACGACGCTAGTGCGGCCTTCGTCATCATTTCCGTTGCCGCGCCGCGGGCCATCTTTTCCCGCCATCGCGTACACCGAATCTAGTTGCCTTTTGCCCTTAATCGACATTCGATTTTTTTAGTCCTAAGTAACGCTGAAGTTAGATGGCGGTTCGCCAGCATGATTGCAATGATACGGTTTCGTCATCTTGGCCGTTCGTTGGGGGCTTGCCTTGTCATACGTGCAGTCTGCATACGAGCAGTCTAGCGCCTTTTTGGGGCGACGCCGATATCAGCGATAAGATGCGAGAGTTTCAAGCCCTTGGAGACAGAACAAAGCCAAAGGTTGTGCCAGCACAACCGCATCGCAGTCGTGGCATATGTGAACCAAACGTTGCATGGACAAAGACAATAAGGGAATGATGCGTGCAGCGGCACCCCAACCCCTTTGCCCCGCTGCCGCACCAACTCTTGTCTTAAGCGTTAGCGTAGAGCCTCATACTGTCCGGACTGCCCCGATTGTCCGGTCTGCATGATGCGCTCGACCGGCTTCATCGCATCCTTGGCAATACCGGCATATATAGAGCCGATCTGGGAGCCGATCTTGTTCATTTCCTGCATATATTGTTCATAGGCGCGGCGTGCGTAACTCGACTGGATTTCAAAGGCCTGATCCAGGCTCTTTGCCCCCATGAGCTTTTGGAACGTTACAGCGCCATCTTCGAATGAGCGCTTGGAATAATCGCTCATCTCGGATGCGACCGACTGCCAAGTGCGGCTCCACTCGCCCCACGCCTTCATGGCGTTATCGACGTTCGATTGCCCCAACTTCTGCGCGTCATCGAAACCATTGATCATGACAGTTACCCCTTTTCTCACAGCGGATTCACAGCGAACTAGGACGCCCTTCTTTTCACTTCTTTTCACAGGACCGCAGCATTGCGCGTCTTAACCGTACTTTCAACACCCAACGTGCGGTGCACAATTGACTTTCCGGTTGGAAACTTAAGGCGTTCGTTAACCATGCCGCTTAACCGGAAGTCAGCCCCTTTCAGTTAACTTCGCCTCTATGGGAAGCTCGAGGCTCATGCACTGCGTGCCCAAAAGGTGCCCTAAAACAATGGTTACTACCCAAAACGGGTAGGGGCCGGCATCGCGGGCGTAAGATGGCAACCGCGAGCCAAAAAATAAGGCATGCCTTGAGTTTAGCCAGTTGGCTGGACGCTGGGCACTAGAGGGAATCGGCGTTTTGTTGCGGCATTCGGCTGGATTCGCGTGTGTTTTTGCGAGCTTTGCTGCTGTTTTCGGTGTTTCCGGGGCAGTCGAAGCGCGGCAACGCTATGCAGCGGCGCCCCGCCATGCCGCCATGATCATCGATGCCAATACGGGCGCCGTTCTCTACGACAATGCCGGCGATGAACTTCGCCACCCGGCGTCCCTCACGAAGATGATGACGCTCTATCTTACGTTCGAAGCCATTGAATCCGGCCGACTTTCGTTTGGTAGCCCGGTTCAGGTCAGCCAGGAAGCCGCTTCAGCGCCGCCTTCGAATTTGGACCTGGAAGCTGGCGAGGAAATCTCCGTAGGCGACGCGGTACGCGCGCTGATTACGAAATCTGCCAACGACGTGGCTGCGGCACTCGCTGAAAAGATCGGCGGCACGCCAAATAACTTCGTGCGCCTGATGAACGCCAAGGCCAAGGCTCTTGGCATGTCAAAAACGAATTTCGAGAACCCATCGGGACTCCCCGACCCTGACCAGGTGACAAGCGCGCGCGATATGATCACGCTTGGGCTACGCCTTCAGGATGATTTTCCGCAACACTATCCGCTCTTTGCAATGCGCGCTTTCCGATACGGCGGCGCCACGCATCGCAACCACAATACCTTGATGAATCATTTCGCCGGCATTGATGGCATCAAGACCGGCTATACGCGCGCGTCCGGCTTCAACCTTGTCACGTCCGTACGCCGTGGTGGCCGGCATCTGGTTGGTGCCGTGTTTGGCGGATCGAGTGCCTCAAGCCGCAACGCCGAGATGCGCACACTTTTAACGCGCGTCATGGCACGCGCATCGACCGTGAAAACGCGCAAATCTGTGCCGATGCTGATTTCAAAACTCAAGTCTGAGCCAAAGATCGCCGCGCGCCCTGCCCCCAAGCCGAAGCCTGCGCCGGTCGCACAGGCATCCGTGCAGCTGGCGCCCGTCCAATTAGCCGCTGCGCCGAAGCCTAAACCGAAACCGGCATCTGCCGCCGCTGTTGCGCCTGAAGTTGTCACGGAACCAGCTCCGCAAGAACAACCTGTTGCAGACAATGCAGCTGTGCCAGAAGTAGCGACAGAAGTAGCGCCTGAAGCACCGGCCGCCGAGGCTGTCGCGCCAGCGCCACTCGAAGTCGCGCGCGTGCGCCGCGTGATGGTTGAACCGCGACAGAAGGCAAAGCGTCCCGCACCAAACCCGGACGAGACGACCGATATGGCGCCGGATGAACTTGCGATGCTCGCCAGAGAAACAATCGTTGAGAAAAGCACGCCCGCCAATCCCGAGAATTCAGGCACACAGATCTCAATGCTCGGCGCCAGCGATGTCGTGGCGCCTGAACCCTCCGCCGCACTGGCTGCTGAATTAGATTCGGCGCCTATAGCGGCAGCGCCCTCACCCGTTGCGCAGCCCGCTTCATCGAAGTCCACTGGGGTGCCAGCAAAACTCGTCACAGCCAGTTTGACAAAGCCTGAGGCCCCTGCACAACGCCCGCGCCCTGCGGTTGCGAAAACTGCGCCAGCGCCTGTTCAACGAGGCATGCCGCCATCGAGCCTTGAAGCGCAAGCTGCGGTATTTCGTAACGCGCCGGGACAGAAAACTGCGGCCTTGCAGCCGTCGCCGGCCGTTGCGGCACCTGTAGCCTCGGGACGTTTCGAAATTCAGATCGGCGCCTACGCGAGCGTCGACGAAGCTCAGCGCAGCTTGAACGCCGTGCAAACCCGCACCGGTGTTCTGCTGGCAAATTATCCGTCCGTCACGCATCCAGTTATGAAGGCCGGACGCCAAGTGTTCCGCGCGCGCTTTCGCGGTTTCGACGCCAACGGTGCCGCTGCCGCGTGCCAGAAACTTCGCGCGCAGTCGTTCGATTGTTTCGTGATGTCGGCCGAGTAAAAACGCTTCTCATTTTTGAATGATTTTTTGCGCCATGGTCACCACGTCCTCGGGCGTGAAGGGCTCCGGCACGAGAACACCGCGCTGACATGCCGGGCGCGCCGACATCGCCGCCATCCAGCGTTTCAAGTCGGGCAGATCATCAACCTCGACGCCTGCCCACCAGTGTATTCGCACCCACGACCAATGTGCGATATCGGCAATTGAGTAGTCGTCCGTCAGCCATTCGCGGTCCTTGAGACGCGCATCCAGCACCGTATAGATGCGCTTTGTTTCGTTTTGATACCGGGCAATGACGGACGGAATCTTTTCCGGGAAATAGCGATAGAAGACATTGGCCTGTCCCTGCATGGGACCGGTGCCGCCCATTTGAAACATCAGCCATTGAATGACCTCTGAACGCATTTTCGCGCCGGCCGGCATAAGTTTTCCGGTCTTCTCGGCCAGATACAAGAGAATGGCACCGCTTTCAAACACCGCGAAGTCCCCGTTGGCGCGATCGACAATGGTTGGCGTGCGGCCGTTGGGATTAATTTTGAGATACTCGGGCTCTTTCTGTTCACCTGCGCCAAGGTCTATTTTTTTAACCGTGTAGGGTAAGCCCAACTCTTCGAGAGCTATCGACACCTTCCAGGTGTTGGGCGTTGCAGCGGCATAGAGATCGATCATGACGGTAACCTTTACGAACGAGAAGCGAGCTCAATTTGCCGAGCCTAGCCAAATTAATGCGCCATCGCGCAGTGACCCAGTGCAGCATTCATAGTTTCTATCCGGCAAAGCGGCCAGCCTCAAATGTTAATTGGTACGCTGATTGCAATGGTAGGCCAGCAGCAAACCATCGAGAGAGGCCTGACTATGTTCACTAAGAAACCCGACGGCGCGCCCTACCTTATCGGCGACAACGACAAGTCTATTGGCACACCGGCCGCCCTCGCGCCGTCGGCCTATGCCAACACCGCCGAAGCCAATTACTCGATTATCAACGAGTGGCTGACCATGAAGGGCGACCTCGAAAGCGAGGCCGATATCCTGATCCGCGGCAAAGTATTCGGCAACATCAAGTGCAAGATGCTCATTATCGATACCGGCGCGCACGTTGAAGGCGGCATTGAAGCGGACGAAGTCGTCGTACGCGGTTCGACAAAGGGCATCATGCTGGCCAAGCGCGTGCGCCTCGAAAAGAGCGCCGACGTCGATAGTGAAATTCATCACCAGAGCTTCTCGGCCGAAGAAGGCGCGAAGATCAAAGGCGCGTTGCGTTACGCCGAAGACATGTCGAAGCGGCCAGTCATTAGCAATGACAATACCTTGAAGAATAGCAAAGACAATGGCGTTGCGGCACACTAAAATACCGCCTCACCAGTCATATTCCGGCCGCAGCAAATTGAAACTTGCGGCGGCCGAACTATTTGACAATCAGTTGTGCCTCAGTCCTGCGCGGACAACAACGTGTAGTTGCCGCCCGCCGCCGTGATATCGGTGGAACGCGTGCGCTCGGTCGCAAAGCGCGTCAGGTAATTTGGGCCACCAGCTTTTGGCCCTGTGCCGGACAATCCCTCGCCGCCGAAGGGATGCACGCCGACGACGGCACCAACTTGATTGCGATTGATGTAGAGATTGCCGACGCGCGCGTGTTCGGCAACGTATTCGGCCGTACTTTCGATGCGCGAATGCAATCCAAGTGTTAGCCCGTATCCAGTGGCGTTGAGGCCCGCAACGACCTGATCCAAGTGGCCGCGATCATAGCGGATCAGGTGCAGGATGGGTCCGAACACTTCCCGATCAAGCCGCGACAACCGGTCGATTTCATAGAGCGCGGGCGACACATAGGTACCGGCCCGGCAGCTTTCCGGCACCGGCAGATCGACGATGGAACGCCCTTCCCGCTCCATGCGCACCTTATGGCCTTCGAGCGTGTCTTGAGAGGGTTCGTCGATGACAGGGCCGACGTCGGTCGCAAAATCGAGCGGATCGCCAATATCAAGCGCTTCGATGGCCCCCGTCAGCATGGCCTTCACACGCGGCACGGCGTCATCTTGCAGGAACAGCACGCGCGCAGCAGAGCAGCGCTGGCCGGCACTGTCAAAGGCGGAGCGCACGGCGTCGCGTACCACCTGCTCGGGCAACGCACTTGAATCGGCGATCATGGCGTTGAGGCCGCCAGTCTCGGCGATGAAGGGAACGATGGCGCTGCGGCGATCCGCAAGCGCGCGCTGGATCAGCCACGACGTTTCGCTTGATCCCGTGAACGCGACACCACAAATACGGCTGTCGCGCACGAGTGCGTCGCCGAGCTTTCCAGCACCTGTTACGAGATGCAGCACATCCTTGGGGATACCCGATTCGTGCATGAGTTTCACGGCAAGGAACGCCGTGATGGGCGTCTGTTCGGCGGGCTTTGCCAAAACCGGATTTCCAGCCGCGAGAGCCGCTGCCACTTGGCCTGTAAAGATGGCGAGCGGAAAATTCCACGGACTGATGCAGGCAAACGGCCCGCGCGCGCGCAACGTCAAGAAGTTCTCTTCCCCCGTCGCCCCCTTGAGAAGAACCGGTTCCGAAAACAAGCGGCGCGCTTCGGTCGCGTAATAGCGCAGATAATCGACGGCCTCGCGCAACTCCGCCTGCGCGGCGTCCAGCGTTTTGCCGGCTTCGCGCACGAGGGACGCCATGAGCACGGCGCGGTCGCGTTCAAAGAGATCGGCCGAGAGTTCAAGCAGGCGGGCGCGGGTGCCTGCGTCCGTTGCATCCCAGCGGTGCGCGGCGCTAGCGGCTGACGCGATGGCCACTTCGAGTTGCGCCGGAGTAGCAAGACGCACCGTACCTACCCGCTCGCGCCGGTCATGCGGCGACGAAGTGAAGGCCGCCGTGTCGCCTCCGGCCGTCGCCGCTCCGTTGACGATGGGTCCGGCATCAAACGGCACCCTCAGAACTTTTGAAATGTCGCCGAGAAGTGCGGCGCGCGTGCCCGTTTCTGTGAGCGCCAATCCGGCACTGGCTTTGCGCGCGGGCCAAAAGATCTCGCGCGGACGCGCCATTAACGACTTGCGATCGCCGGCAACGCGCTCGCGCTCGGCAATCTCGGCCGGATCGGCGATGATGTCGCCGACAGGCGTCTCTTCGTCCGCCAATCGGTTGATGAAAGACGTGTTGGCGCCGTTCTCAAGCAGGCGGCGCACCAAATAACCGAGCAGATCTTCGTGCCCGCCAACTGGCGCGTAGATGCGGCAGGGGCGCGCCGCTTTTTCGTCCGCTAGAACTTCTTCGTAGAGCGCTTCTCCCATGCCGTGGAGGCGCTGATATTCATACGGCACAGCACTCCCCGCCACGCGGGCCGACGCGATGGCGTGCGCGTTATGCGTAGCGAACTGCGGATAAAACGACACGGGATCGGCAATCAGAAAGCGCATCGCAGCGAGATAGGACACATCCGTGTGGAGTTTGCGCGAGAAAACCGGATAGTCCGAAAGCCCGCGCTCTTGGGCCCATTTTATTTCGCTATCCCAGTACGCCCCTTTAACGAGGCGGATGGGAATGCGCTTGCCCGATTGTTCGGCCAAGCGGCGCACCCAGCGCAGCAGTGGAATGGCGCGTTTGCCGTAGGCTTGCACGGCGAGACCCAGCCCATGCCAGCCATCGAGTGCGGAGTTGAGCAGCGTTTCGCCAAACAATTGCGCCGTCAGATCGAGACGGTCCTGTTCCTCGGCGTCAATGGTGAGGCCAAGTCCCTTGGCGCGCGCGGCTCGGGCGAGTGTCATGAGCCGGGGGGCGAGTTCCGACGCGAGCCGCTTTTCTTTACCGGGCTCAAAACGCGGATGGAGCGCCGAGAGTTTGACCGAGATCGAGGGGCGCGCGAAGATTGCCTCGAAATGCGCATCCTTAAACGGCCCCGCTGCTGCCCCCACAGCCTCGATGGCATCCATATATCGCTGGTAATAACGCTCCGCATCGCGCTCGGAACGTGCCGCCTCGCCCAGCATGTCGTAGGAAAAGCGATACCCTTTGGCTTCAAATTGTTTGGCCCGAAGCAACGCGCCTTGAATGGTCGTGCCGAGCACAAACTGATCGCCCAAGAGTTTGACCGCATGGCGCACTGCTTGACGAATGACGGGTTCGCCCGAGCGCGCAACAAGCCGCTTCATGGATTGCAGCGGATTGCTGCCCTTGGCATCGCGCAGCTTGACGATGCGCCCCGTCAGCATCAGGCCCCAGGTCGACGCGTTCACAAAGAGACTTTCGGAGGCGCCGAGATGTTTCTCCCAGGCGCCGCTCGAGATTTGGTCAGCTATAAAGTCGTCGGCCGTCTCGCTATCGGGAATGCGCAGCAGCGCTTCCGCGAGACACATAAGAATTACGCCCTCGTCGCTCGCAAGGCCGTACTCGTGCATGAAGGCGTCGATGCCAGCATGTTTACCCTTGTTGGCACGCGCGGCGTGAACCAGGCGGCGCGCGTAGTCGGTCGCGCGGCGGCGCTCATCTTCGGTGAAAACGGCGCGCTCGATCAAACCGCCGGCAAGGCGATGTTCGTCCATCAAATAATGGGCGGCGATCTCGTCCCGCGAGGGCAAATCCCGCCCCGCCGAAGTCGATTCGCGCTTCAAGGCCGAGGCCATGCAGTCTCCTTCAGGGGCAATGGAGAACGCACACGATTCGTCATATGAGATGAGACTAGCAGATTGCCAAGACAAATGGCGCCCCTTGACGGAGCGCCTAGAAGCCGCGCACGAATATCGGCAACGCGGCAAACGGGCGGCGCGGACTTGGATGTCAAAATGGGCGAGAAGATCAAAATCATGCGCACGGTCAACGACCTGCGCAAACAGACCGCCAAGTGGCGCGAATCGGGCAAGTCGATTGCCCTCGTGCCGACCATGGGCGCGTTACACGAAGGGCACCTGTCGCTGGTCAAACTGGCGGCAAAGAAAGCCGACAGGGTTGTTGTCTCCATTTTCGTCAACCCAGCGCAGTTTGGACCCAACGAAGATCTGGCCCGCTACCCGCGCGACGAAGCCGGCGACTTGAAGAAACTGAGCACGTCCGGATGCGATCTCGTGTGGTCGCCGGGCGTCGATGAAATGTATCCAGAAGGATATTCAACGCGTGTCATGCCCGGTAGCGCGGCCGAGGGGCTGGAAAGCGCTTTTCGTCCCACACATTTCGGCGGCGTCGCGACCGTGTGCTGCAAGCTCTTCAGCCAGGTGACACCTGACGTCGCGATCTTTGGGCAAAAAGACTATCAGCAGTTGTGCGTGCTTCTGCAAATGGTGCGCGATCTCAACTTGCCGCTGAAGCTCGTCGGTGCACCGACGCGGCGTGAAAAGGATGGGCTCGCCATGTCCTCGCGCAATGTGTATTTGACGGCTGAGGAACGTGGGATTGCGCCAAGACTTTATGCTGTGATTTCGGAATTGGCGGAGCGAGTGGCGGCGGGCGCCGATATCGTCAGCTCTATTGCCAACGCTAAGCTCAAGATCAAGAGCGCTGGTTTCCAGAAGATCGACTACGTTGAGGTGCGGGATGCCGAGACGCTGGCGCCTGTTGAAGATAAGCCGGACCGGCCTTTGCGCATTCTCGCGGCCGTGTGGCTGGGGAAGACAAGGTTGATTGATAATGTTGGGGTGTGAGGCATCATTTGCTTCAGCACTGCAACACTTTTCGACGCCCTTCGCGACGCCTCAGTTCGGCGGGAACATGCCAAGACCGCTGGGCGGTGGATCTTCCTCATCTTGCGCTGTCTTGGTCTTGTCGCCCTTCAGCCAGGTGAAAAGCTTTGAAATCGTACCCTTCTTTTCTTCGGCTTGGGGTTCAGTTTCGCCGCCGGCCTGAGCCGTGGCAGTGCCAGTGTCAGTCTCCTCGTCGCCGGATGGCTCCGGTTTCTTGACTTTCCACGCATCCATGATGCGCTTGGCACGCCGCTTCGCACGAGCCTCCGCGCGGGCAACCTTTTGTGCTTTGCGGACCTGCACGTCCCTGCTTCGCACTTCCGGCTTGGCGAGTTTGACCTCTGGCTTTTCTACTTCTGTTGCCAATGCCGCCACTTCAGGCGATGACTCGGCGTCTGCCACCTTTTCTTCGGTATCCTTTTGCAATTGCAGCCGCAGCGTTCCGAGCGAAAGACCAGAACGCGACATCATCTCCACGTCCGCCATCACCGGCTGTTCGAATTCAACGCCAAGTATTGTGGCGAGCTGATCTATATCGCCGTCGACGGCCGCCATAACCCATTCGCCTTTACCCGCCGGCGCGCCGGTTGCGAAGGTGGCGTTCTCCGGAAGGTTGCGCAGAATGAGAAGTGCGACGGGATCTGCCACATCTGCCGCGGCGGTCTGAATCACAGCGTCGTCCACAGGATCATTGGACATTGCGGTTGCAAGTTCTGAGGCAGATGCCGAGTCTTGAAGTTGGCTCGGCAAACGACCAGCGAAATTCAAGCGTGACTCGATCTGCGCTACGGTCGGCACGACCTCCGCAGGTTTGGTGCGCACGATTTCGATTCGTGGCGGCGATAGCCCGGCTTCTTTGGGCCAACCTGCCGTGGCGGCCAGGGCCGCGGCTCCACCCGCAAAAACAAAGAACATGGCACATAAGCGGAGTTTTGACGTTTCCGACCAGATCCGGATCGCCCGCGCGATGACGGGTCCATGTGGCAACGGCGGCGGCTGGTCGAGCGCGCCATCCGTGTCATAGCGGGTAAGAAAAAGTGGCCAATCGAATTCCCCGTCCCTGTGCTGGGCCTCATATGCTACGCTCGACATTCGCAATCCCCCAAAACATGTGGTGACGAATGGGTCATCCACCCCGAAGACAGATCGTCTCCCGGTCAAAAGGCACGTTGTTCCCGCATTGGCGCCCCGTTTGTGGTTCTTGACCCAGCCAGAACTGTCCTCACCAGAACTGCCAGCAGCTGGGCATCAGGACATTGAGCGCCTGATTTTGATCATTCCCACCAATGGGTTGTACATTCCCACGTGACGGCGATTTTAGGGCAGCCATGCTCGCCAAGAGCGTTGTTCGATGACACCAAATGCTCAGCTTTGGCGTGGTCATTGGGCCTCGCCCCAAATTGCAAGCCTGTGTGGGCGGGCGATGATCGTCGCGCGCTGTGCCTTGCCCGCAACAGCGACGCCTTGGGCGTAGTCGAAGCGCAGATTGCCGCGCTATAAGAAACAATCAGATTCGCTTTTGCGGCCGAACGTGGCCTCGTTGTGCGTGCCGTGTCCATGTCTCGCGTGCTTTGTCGCGAAGCCAACGCGCCGCTCAACAGCCTGGACCACGCCCGCATGGCCAAACCTCTGACCGACCTATTCTCTGACCTTGAGAGCGAGATGACCGATAAATCGTCGCGTACGAAACGATCTGCCGAATCCGCCGGATACTCCGAAGATCACATCGAAGTCCTGGAAGGCCTTGAGCCCGTGCGCCGCCGCCCCGGCATGTACATTGGCGGCACGGACGAAAAAGCCATGCACCACCTCTTCGCCGAGGTGATCGACAACTCCATGGACGAAGCCGTCGCGGGGCACGCGTCGTGGATCGAGGTTGAGCTTTCAACAGACGGATTCTTGTCCGTCACCGACAACGGCCGCGGCATTCCCGTCGGGCCGCACCCCAAATTCAAAACTAAAAGCGCGCTCGAAGTCGTCATGACTATCCTGCACGCGGGCGGCAAGTTCGACAGCAAGGCGTACAACACATCTGGCGGCCTGCACGGCGTTGGCGTCTCCGTCGTCAATGCGCTATCTGAAACGCTCGAAGTGCAGGTGGCGCGCGACCAGCAGCTTTATCGCATGGTGTTCAGCAGAGGCGAACCGCAAACCAAGCTCGAAAAGCTTGGGTCCATCATGAACCGGCGCGGCACCAAGGTGCGCTTCAAGCCGGACGACAAAATCTTCGGAAAGGGCTGCGCCTTCAAGCCCGCGCGCTTGCTCAAGATGGCGCGCTCGAAGGCTTATCTCTTCGGCGGCGTCGAGATTCGCTGGAAGTGCGATCCCGAACTTATCAAGGACGACACGCCGGCAGAAGCCGTATTCCATTTCCCGGGCGGCCTCAGCGATTACCTCAACGAAGCGATCGAAGGCCAGACCAAAGTTACCAAGGACATCTTCGCCGGCCGCGTCAAAAAAGAAAACGGTCACGGCAATGTCGAATGGGCCTGCGCCTGGATTGCCGACGAAGACGGTTTCTCCACGACCTACTGCAATACCATTCCGACGGCCGAAGGCGGCACGCATGAGAACGGCTTGCGTCAAGCGCTCTACAAGGGTCTGCGTGCCTACGGCGAACTAACGAACAACAAGAAGGCGGCGCAGATTACGTCCGAAGACGTGATGGGAACGGCCGCATCCATGCTGTCGATTTTCATTCGCGAGCCGGAATTTCAAGGCCAAACCAAAGACAAGCTGGCAACCGCCGAAGCGACGAAAATCGTCGAGACGGCCGTGCGCGATGCCTTCGATCACTGGCTTGCCGATAGCCCGCAGCAGGCAACGCGCCTTCTCGAATGGTGCGTCGATCAATCGGAAGATCGCCTTAAGCGGCGGCGCGAAAAGGAAGTTGGGCGCCAGTCGGCAACGCGCAAGCTGCGGCTACCCGGCAAGCTCGCCGATTGCTCGATCCAATCGGCGGCAGGTACGGAAATCTTTATAGTCGAAGGCGATTCTGCCGGTGGCTCGGCAAAGAGCGCGCGTGATCGCGAGACACAAGCCATCTATCCCTTGCGCGGCAAGATCTTGAACGTCGCGAACGCCACGAGCGCCAAACTTTCGCAGAACGAAGCGCTTTCGAACCTGATGCTTGCGCTCGGCGTCGGCACAGGCTCCAAGTATCGCGACGAAGATTTGCGCTATGAACGCGTGATCCTAATGACCGACGCCGACGTTGACGGCGCACACATCGCGGCGCTGCTCATCACGTTTTTCTATCAGGAAATGCCGGAACTGATTGAACAGGGGCACCTCTTTCTCGCGGTGCCGCCTTTGTATCGCCTGACGCATGGTGCCAAATCATTCTACGCGCGCGACGAAAAACACCGCGACGAACTGATAAAGAAAGAGTTCCCGGCAAACGCCAAGGTCGAGGTCAATCGCTTTAAAGGCCTCGGCGAAATGAACGCGCCGCAGCTTAAAGAAACAACCATGGATCCGAAGAAGCGCTTGCTGCTGCGCGTCGATGTGGGCGAAGGCGACAAGAGCACACTCGCTGAAACCGTCAACGCGCTGATGGGCTCGAAACCCGAAGCCCGCTTCCGCTTCATCCAAGACCGCGCCGCGTTTGCCAAGGATTTGGATATTTAAAGAGAACCCGTCGCACCGCGCGCGGCTTACACCGCCATGGCTGCGTCCGAGACCTACACCGTTGCGAACCTCAGGCTTGGCTGCATAATCAAGCGCGACAGTTCCTTCCACGCGCGCGCGGTTGCTCAATGAGCATAATCCGGTGGGCTCCGGGGTGTGCAATACTTCAAGATCGGCCGACGCATGCGGCGTAGCGTTTGTCCGTTCGGTGCCCGCACCCTTGCCCTGAGTTCCTTCCTCGTAGGGCGATTTTAGGCATCATCAAAGCTGATCGTGCTAATCACTGAAGTGCGCTTTACCTTATGGGAAGCGTTGGTTAGAAGTCTCTTCAAAGGTCTTCATAGATTAACGCCCACGCGGTACGGAGCCCACCATGAACGAAATCAGCAAGTGCCCGGTGCACGGGGATCGTGCAAATGTAAAAATCGGAGGCAGGTCTAACCGGGACTGGTGGCCGAACCAGTTGAATCTCAAGATACTTCACCAAAACTCTGCCCTGTCCGATCCAATGGAGCAAGGCTTCAACTACGCTAGAGAATTCAAGAAACTCGACTACACGGCCCTGAAAACAGATCTCACCGCGCTGATGACAGACAGTCAGGACTGGTGGCCCGCCGACTACGGCCACTATGGTGGCCTCTTCATCCGCATGGCCTGGCACAGCGCGGGCACCTACCGCACGGCTGACGGCCGCGGTGGCGCTGGCACCGGCAACCAGCGTTTTGCACCCGTTAATAGCTGGCCGGACAACGGCAACCTCGACAAGGCGCGCCGCCTGCTATGGCCAATCAAGAGAAAGTACGGCAACAAGGTCTCCTGGGCCGACCTGATGATCCTAGCGGGCAACGTCGCCATCGAGTCGATGGGCGGCAAGACCTTCGGCTTCGGCGGCGGCCGCGCGGATATTTGGGAGCCTGAGGAAGACATCTACTGGGGCGCGGAGGACACTTGGCTCGGCGACAACCGCTACAGCGGCGACCGGCAGCTTGATAACCCGCTTGCCGCCGTGCAGATGGGCCTCATCTACGTGAACCCGGAAGGCCCGAACGGCAAGCCCGACCCGCTTGCGTCCGCCCGCGACATCCGCGAGACCTTTGTGCGCATGGCCATGAACGATTACGAGACCGTCGCTCTGACCGCCGGCGGGCACACCTTCGGCAAGACCCACGGCGCCGGCCCTGCCTCTCATTGCGGCCCCGCCCCCGAGTCCGCGCCAATCGAAGCGATGGGATGCGGCTGGCTCAGCACATATCGAACCGGCAAAGGCGGCGATACCATCACCAGCGGTCTCGAAGGCTCCTGGACCCCAAATCCAATCAAATGGGACATGGGCTATTTCGACGTGCTCTTCGGCAACGACTGGGAACTCGTAAAGAGTCCAGCTGGCGCCCACCAGTGGACGCCGAAGAGTTTAAGAGAAGAGCACATGGCTCCGGATTCGGCCGATCCGTCTAAGAAGGTGCCGATCATTATGACCACCGCCGACATGGCGATGCGCATGGATCCGGCCTACGAAAAGATCTCGCGTCACTTCCACAGCCATCCCGCAGAGTTCGCCGATGCCTTCGCTCGCGCGTGGTTCAAACTGACCCACCGCGACATGGGCCCAAAGGTCCTCTACCTCGGCCCCGAGGTTCCAGCGGAGGATCTCATCTGGCAGGACCCGATCCCTGCCGTCGATCACCCGCTCGCCGATGCGAAGGACATCGCTGACCTCAAGGCGAAGATCCTCGCCTCGGGACTTTCTATCTCGGAGCTCGTCTCAACGGCGTGGGCTTCGGCCTCGACCTTCCGCGGCTCCGACACGCGCGGCGGCGCCAACGGCGCACGCATCCGCCTCAGCCCGCAGAAGGACTGGGAAGCCAACGAGCCAGCCAAGCTCGCCAAGGTGCTCGCCACCCTCGAAGGC
>JAYSVT010000361.1:0-3043 GCA_043718455.1 Hyphomicrobium sp. | reverse complement strand
CTCTTGCATGCCATGCAAGCGCTCTCCCAGCTGAGCTATAGCCCCGAACCATGTCGGACGCCGGACTGGTATCTCCCGGCGCAAGCGGCCTGATAAGTCGTTCAGGCCGAAACATCAAGGACGAAAACGGCGCCGTGCAATTGTGCCGCCGCGTGTCCGCATCTTTCAAACAAATGTTACGGCTCTTCTTCGCCTTCGGCAACGTCGCCGATGATGGCGCCAACGTCTCCGCCTTCTTCCTCTTCTTCTTCAAGGAAGGTCTCGTCTTCGGCAGCAACGGTCTCCTCGGCCTCGCCGTCGGCCAAGGCTTCTTCGCCCTCAACGGCTGGCAGTTCGGCTGCGGCTTCGTCAGGGAACATCGGCTTTTTGGCCGCTTTCTTGGCGGCAGCCCTCTCTTCAGCCTGCAGTGCCAGCAGCGCCGCCGGAGACGACGCGATGACGTATCCCGCTCCGCAATGCGGGCAGGTGATAGGGGTGACTGTCAGGTCATAAAAGCGCTCGTCGCAGCTCTGACAGGTGCGCTTCGTCCCGCGCGCTTGCTTGGTCGCCATGGATCGGCCTCGAATAAATTGGATTGAGGAGAGGATCTGCCATAGGCCGGGGGCGCTGTCAAAAGCAATTCGGTTTTCCAGGCCCGCCTGCGGCAAGGCCGCACTGGGAGGCCACTGCGGGCGGCGTTGACATCAGGCCCGGCAAAAGGCCCTATCGCGGCCAGTATCGTGGGAGTAGCGCCTCAATATCGAGGGTGGCGAACACCCAAAACTTGGCGGAAACCGGCTTTGCATCATTCGACCCCCAAACCTCTGGCGGCAGCGCGTGCTGGCGCGCTATCTGGCAAACTGCGTGTCCCCGGCGACAAGTCGATCTCGCACCGCTCGCTGATCTTCGGGGCGCTTTCGACGGGCGTGACGCGGATTACCGGCCTGCTGGAGGCCGACGACGTCATCAACACCGCCAAGGCTGTCACCGCGCTTGGCGCGCCGGCCGTGAAGAATGGCAACACCTGGGAAGTCAAAGGGCGCGGCGTTGGCGGATTGCGCGCACCTGATGGCCCACTTGATTTCGGCAACTCGGGCACCGGCACGCGGCTCATGATGGGCGTCGTCGCTGGTCACGGCATGACAGTGACCATGACGGGCGACGCATCGCTCTCCAAGCGGCCCATGCGGCGCGTGCTTGGTCCACTGAAACAGATGGGCATTGAAATTCTCGAAGATGGTAAGGATACGCTTCCGCTGACGATGCGCGGTACGAACGAACTCGTGCCGATCGAATACGCGCTGCCTGTCCCCTCAGCCCAAGTCAAAAGCGCAATCCTGATAGCGGGTCTGATGGCGGCTGGCGAAACGACCGTCATCGAAATAGAAGCCACCCGCGATCACACCGAACGCATGTTGCGATACTTCGGCGCCGATGTGCGCGTGGCCGAGAAAGATGGGCTGACGCGCATCACCGTCAAAGGTGACGCCGAAATGAAAGGGCGCGACGTTGTTGTGCCGGGCGATCCGTCGTCTGCCGCGTTTTTGATTTGCGCGGCATTGCTTGTGCCGGGCTCGGACGTGACGATTGAAGGCGTGCTTGTCAACCCAACGCGCACGGGGCTTTATAAAACGCTTCAAGAAATGGGCGGCGACGTTGCGTTTTTGAACCCGCGTGAAGAAGGTGGCGAACCGATTGCCGATATCCGCGCACGTTCTTCGAAATTGAAAGGCGTCAATGTTCCGGCTGAGCGCGCGCCGAGTATGATCGACGAGTATCCGGTCTTGGCAGTCGTCGCGTCATTCGCTGAAGGCGAAACGCGCATGGACGGGCTTGCTGAATTGAAGGTCAAGGAAAGCGACCGCCTTGCCGCCACTGCTGCGGGCCTGCACGCCAACGGCGTCGCCGCGCGCGTTGAAGGCGATAGCTTGATCGTCACTGGCAGCCCAAAAGTCAAAGGCGGCGGCACGGTCGCGACCCACCTTGATCACCGCATCGCCATGGCGTTTCTGACCATGAGCTTGGCGTCTGAGGCCCCCGTCACCGTCGATGATACGGCCATGATCGCGACCAGCTTCCCGGAGTTTCAGGGACTGATGGAAAGTTTGGGGGCGAGGTATACCGTCTAAATTATGATGCCAACCTTCGTCACCTTCATGGAATGCGTGAACGCCCCGAGCGTGGCGTGTCTCACCGCGCCGTCGAGCCTTGCGCTTTACGGCCTCACGCTGCTCACCGCGCTCTTGGGCTGGTGGCAGGCGACACAAGACGCGACCCGCTTCAATCACCTGTTCGGCAAACTGCTCGTCACCGCGCTGGGTCTGTTGCTGACGAGCGCTATCGCGGCTGGCGCCTTTTTCATGTTCAACCCAAATGCACCGCTGGGCGTTGAAGCCGATCCGGTGAAGCAATCGGCGTGGATGGCGGTCATCCTCGCGTTCGGTCTTGGCCTCTTGTTGCTCGTCTGTGCCTTCGGCTTCGGGATCAGCGGCAGTCTCGCACGTCTGTTCGGCATGACGCCACGCCTCGGCCGCCCGGGCATCGTCATCGCGATCGACGGGCCGGCCGCGTCTGGCAAAGGCACGCTCGCGCGCCGCATCGCCGATCACTTCCGCATTCCGTGCCTTGACACGGGACTTCTCTATCGCGCGGTCGCACGCGACGTGATTGCGCGCGGCGGAAAGCTCGAGCACGCTGTCACAGCGGTCGCCTGCGCCAATGCCCTCGATCCAGCAACATTCAACGACCCAGCACTTCGCGGACCAGAGGCCGGAGACGCCGCCTCTGTCGTCGCCAAGATCCCGGAAGTGCGCGCCGCTCTTCTCGACTATCAGCGCAATTTCGCGCGCGCCAAATTCGGCGCCGTACTCGACGGCCGCGATATCGGCACGGTCGTCTGTCCCGGCGCGGACGTGAAGATCTACGTTTCGGCCACCCCCGAAGTGCGCGCGCGCCGCCGCCACAGGGAACTCGAAGCGCGTGGCGATCAAGTGCCGTTCGAAACCGTTCTGGCCGACATTCACCGGCGCGATGGCCGCGACATGGGCCGCGATATTGCGCCGCT
>JAYSVT010000037.1:0-7982 GCA_043718455.1 Hyphomicrobium sp. | reverse complement strand
CGCTTGCGCGATGATGGGCATCGCGGCGGCGCACTTCTCCTTGCGCTGAGGCGTCCTTGACTCATCTATGGGCCTCCTAGATTGAGTACACGGCCTAGTTCCCCGTATGCAACGATTCGCTGCTGCTTGGCGTGTGGGGCGGGCAAAGCACCCAAAAGCTTTAGGCCGGACTGCTGAATCCTGCTAGGTGGCGGCGGGCACAAACTAGTGCGATTGCTTTGGCACGTGTGATTTGCCGGATCACCGGCATGACGGAGATATTCTATGCCAACATGGCAAGTCATCCTGCTGGGCCTCATAGAGGGCTTGACGGAGTATATTCCCGTCTCATCCACGGGGCACCTGTTACTTGCCGAGCGGTTGATGGGGTTCACGTCGCCGGGGCGCACGTTTGAAGTCTTGATTCAGCTTGGCGCTATCTTGGCGCTGCTGACAGTCTATGCCGGGAAATTATGGCACTTGATGATCTCGCTGCCGAATGACCGGCGCACGCAAGTTTTCGTCCTGAGCGTGCTCGTTGCGTTTCTGCCCGCTGCTGTTGTTGGCGCGGCCGCGCATTCCTTCATCAAGACTATTCTCTTTGAGAGCCCGCTGCTGATCTGTACATCGCTTGTGATAGGCGGCATCATTTTGCTCGTGGTTGACCGGATGAAATTCGAACCGCGCTACACGGATGTGATGGAGTTGACGCCAGCGACTGCCTTCAAAATAGGATTGTGTCAGTGTCTCGCGTTGATCCCAGGTGTCTCAAGGTCCGGATCGACGATAGTCGGCGCGATGTTTTGCGGGGCAGACAAACGCACCGCCGCCGAATTCTCGTTCTTCCTGGCGATGCCGACGATGGCCGGGGCATTTGCCTATGACCTCTACAAGAACTGGTCGAAGCTCTCGGGCGATGACGTGACGCAAATTGCGCTTGGTTTTGCCGCCGCTTTCGTCGCGGGCGTCATTGTGGTGCGCTATGTGCTCGACTTCATCTCAGCGCGCGGGCTTTCGTTCTTCGGCTGGTGGCGCCTGATTGTGGGCGGGCTTGGTCTCGGTGCGCTCGCCATTCTCGGCTGAGTATAGTTCCAGCCCGCTCGACTTTTGCGGCCCAAACCTATGCGGCGTGAGATGTGGCAGGCTCTGTCAAAACGCGCTTCAGCGTCTTGTCGTCTTTTGCTGAACGAAGCCGCTGGAGCGTGTCGGGATCGCGAACGAGCCGCGAAATGCGCGCCAATGCTTTCAAGTGATCGCCACCGGCATCTTCGGGCGCCAACAGGAAAAACACGAGATCGACGGGTTGCGCATCATGGCTTTCGAACTCAATTGGCTTCGGCAATTTGGCGAATAGGCATGTAATGCCCTTAAGCCCGGCCAGTTTCACATGCGGAATAGCAATGCCGCTGCCGAGCCCAGTGGAACCCAGCCGTTCGCGCTGAAGCAGTGCCGCAAATATTTCGCGTGCATCTATTCCAGTGGCCTGTGCAGCTCTGTCGGACAGGTCTTGCAAAAGCTGCTTCTTGTCTTGCGATTTCAGCGTTGAAACGACACCACCTGCCGCCAGCAGATCCCCGAGGTCCATCGACATATCATTCACCTTCAGTCGATAATTAAAAAACGCGTCCAATTCCTGCGACCGGCTGAAGCTGTGGCCAGCTTGCAAGCGCAGCCGTAAAATACTTCACTATGCTCAAGTTCGCGCGAGCGCCGCTGGCTCATTGGCCGTGCGTTGCCCCGGCTCAGTATCTATCCACCCGACATTTCCGTCTTTACGCCTGTAGACGACATTAATACTGCCGTTCGCTGCATTTCTGAAGATCATAAATGCAGCCTCCGTAAGATCGAGGTGCATTACCGCTTCACTGACCGACAATTGCTGAACGCTTTTTTCAGTCTCCGCGATGATAAGCGGATGGGTTTCCACAGCCTCATCGGGCTCGTCGTCGGCGACGCTGACAACATAGTCGCGCGCGTCGGTGTCGCCCGAGCGGCCGTTGGCGTTGCGAACTGTATCGTGGCTTTTCAGGCGCCGCTTGTAGCGCCGAACGCGCGTCTCAAGCCTCTCGACGGCGGCATCGGCGCTTGAGTAAGCGTCACCGCCCTCGCCGTGAGCTTCAAGCAGGATGCCGCTCGACAACCGAACAGAGCAGTTGGTTTTGAACAGGCCGCGCTCTTTCTCAAGACGGACGTGGCCTTTAAGATCGCGACTAACATACTTATTGAGAACGGCGCGTATTTTTTCCGCGACGTAGGCCTGATATGCATCACCCGCGTCGACGTTTTTTCCAGTAATTTGAATTGTCATCGCATCGCCTGTCGTAGCGCCCCAAGCAAACATGGAGCTTTATTTTCTACAAGCACGAGGGCTTTTAGACCAATCACACTCGAATTTTATGGTGGAGTTATAGTGCTGGCCATCTCTCTCCCGGCTCGATTTGAGTGTCACTCGCGACAACCTGTCACAAAGGTTAAGTATTGACCGGCCCGATGTCAAATCACGGATGCGGCGAAAGCTAAAGAACTGTGATCAAAGAATGTTTTTGTCATGACCAGCCCCCAATGCGCCAAGCTTATATCGTGCCGCCTATTCGATCTGTAAGGCGTTTGTCGCGTCGGCGCTGGACTGAGGATGGAATTCGCAGGGCTTCCCGGTACTTGGCAACCGTCCGGCGGGCAATATCGATGCCATCGTCTTTGAGCTTATCGACCAGCTTGTCGTCAGACAAAATGTCGTTGGCATTCTCGCCGTCGATCATAAGCTTGATGCGGTGGCGCACCGCTTCCGAGGAATGCGCTTCTCCGTCTTCGGACGATGCGATTGCGCTCGTGAAGAAATACTTCAACTCAAAAATCCCGCGCGGCGTCGCGATGTACTTGTTCGAGGTCACGCGCGACACTGTCGATTCATGCATCGAAATGGCGTCGGCCACAGTTTTGAGATTAAGGGGCCGCAAGTGCTGGACGCCGTAGACGAAAAATCCGTCCTGCTGGCGCACGATCTGTTCGGCCACCTTGAGAATGGTGCGCGCGCGCTGATCCAAACTCTTCACCAGCCAGTTCGCCGTTTGCAGACACTCGAGAATGTAGCCTTTGTCTTTCTCGGTCGAGGCGGTCTGTGTCACGCGCGTATAGTAATTGCGATTGACGAGCACGCGCGGAAGCGTGTCGCTGTTGAGTTCGATGTGCCAGCCGCCATCGGATGCCGCGCGCACGATCACGTCGGGCACGACGGGTTGCATCTGAACCGAGCCGAACTTCAGGCCGGGCTTCGGATTAAGCCGCTTGATCTCCTGGATCATGTCGGCAAGTTCGTCCATGTCGGCGCCGACAGCCTTTTTCAATCCAGAGATGTTGCGGTTCGCCAGAAGGCTTAAGTTGGCGAGCAGGGCCGCCATCAGCGGGTCGTAGCGGTTTTGATCCTTGAGTTGCAGGGCGAGGCATTCGGCAAGCGTGCGCGCGAACACGCCGGGCGGGTCAAACGCCTGCATCTTGTTCAACACGCCTTCGACCATTTCGAGAGGTGCGCCGAGTTTGGCTGCGAGCCCATCGAGGTCTGACGAAATGTAGCCCGCCTCATCAACCAGATCGATAAGGTATTGGCCGATCAAGCGCTCAGACGGTGCTTGGATGGTGAGCGGCAGCTGGGCCGCAAGATGATCGCGCAACGATACTTCGCTGGCGACATACGATTCAAGATTTGAATCATCGTCGTCGCGATTGTGCATGCGCTGGCTGACACTGCTCCAGCTCAAGCCAGCTTCGGGCGCAGCGGACGCCGCTTCCGCCGGAGCTGAATCTTGGAATACGTTGCCGAAATCGGCGTCTAACGCGCCGGCGTGATCCTGCACGGGGCCGCGCAGATCGAGCCAGTCGTCTTCGTTGCCAACGGCGCCTTCGGCTGGCGCGTCAATGGCCGTTTCTTCGGCGGATTTGGTTTGGGCTGGTTCTTCGCGTTCCAGCAATGGGTTGCGCTCGAGTTCCGAATCGACAAATTCGGCGAGCTCGAGGTTGGAGAATTGAAGCAGACGAATGGCCTGCTGCAGCTGTGGTGTCATCACCAGCTGCTGGCCCTGTCTTAGCTCCAATTTGGCAGAGAGTGCCATTCCGTTAACCCGTCGATCCGCAACATGAACTCAGCGGACAGCTATACTCAACGCGTGTTAACGAACATATCGCCGAGGTAGACCCGCCGCACGTCTTCATTGGCTATGATTTCCGAAGGCTTACCTTGTGTCAGAACTTGACCATCATAGATGATGTAGGCCCGGTCTATCAGGCTTAATGTTTCGCGAACATTGTGATCGGTAATCAACACGCCGATACCCCGTTCCGTCAAGTGCCGCACGAGCTGCTGGATGTCGCCGACGGCGATCGGGTCGATACCGGCGAAAGGTTCGTCCAGCAACATAAACGACGGCCTGGAGGCCAGCGCCCGGGCTATTTCGCAGCGCCGCCGTTCGCCGCCCGAAAGCGCCATGGACGGCGATTTTCTCAAGCGCGTAATGGAAAATTCTTCCAAAAGGTTATCGAGCTGCTCTTTGCGCCGCTTCTTGTCGGGTTCGACCAACTCGAGCACGGCCATAATGTTCTGTTCAACCGTCAGGCCTCGAAAGATCGACGCTTCTTGAGGCAAATAACCAATGCCGAGGCGGGCGCGCTGGTACATGGGTAAGCCGGTCACGTTGGCACCGTCTATCGTGATGCGTCCCTCATCGGCGGCAACGAGGCCCGTGATCATGTAGAAGACGGTTGTTTTGCCGGCGCCGTTCGGGCCGAGCAGGCCAACAGATTCGCCGCGCCCGACGGCCAGGCTCACGCCCTTCACCACCATGCGCTTGCGGTACGACTTCTTGATCTCAAAAGCCGTTAGCCAGCCGTCGGCACCGACCGCATGCGGGTCTTGCAACTCAGCCGCTGCCGCGGCGCGGGTTTTGCCGGCCTTTGCTGGTTCAGCGGCGCGCCCGTTCGTCCGGGCGAGTTTGGGGCCAAATGGTAATGCTTTGAACAACTGAAACTCGCTTGGCTTTTGTGTTCGCTGAGGGCTGTGCTCACAGCCTTTTAACGCGTTCTCAGGGTTTTGGGGAAGGTGTCTCGCGTGCTTGCCAGCCGGCGCCGGCCTTTTCCACGGCCTTGCCTGTTTTTTCTTTCAGGTCGCTTGGATAAAACGTGGCGCTGGGACGCCCGGACTTCACGATTGTTCCGGTACTGTCGCCGTCAGCGCCCGACCGCATCGGCGCGGTTGCGCTGTTCGTGGCTTCGGATGGAATAATGCTTTCGCCGGTTGTCATGTCGATCACGAGTTTGCTGCCGCGCACGACGTTCTTGCCTTGGGTCATAATGACGTTTCCGCCCAACGTGACTGTGTTGGCCTTGGTGTCGAAATCGGCCCAGTCGCCGGTTGCTTTTTGCCCGTCAGCAGATGTGACGACAACATTCTTGTTGGCTTTCAGCCGCGTCAGTTTTGCAGCGCCTTGGCTGGACTGCCCTTTGGCCGTACTGCCTAGCACGCTAGAGCCTGTATAGGTCGCCTTGAGTTCAGCGGCTTGGAGAACGAAGTCGCCTTGCTTGGCGCGGACATCGCCTGTGAAAACGGCTTGCTTTGCCGGGTCATCGACGTCCAGGCGGTCGGCATCGACTACCACGGGCGCGTTCGGATCTGTCTTGAAATTGCCGCCGAACGACATGCCTTTGGCGGTTTCTGGCTCTTTGGCGCCTGTTGCTGCTTTCCCGCTGCCTTCGCTGAACTTGGCTTTGATGCGGCTATTGCCGCCGTTCCCGCTGCCGGTCAGTTGCATCTTGCCGTCGGTCTGGTTGAAGAAGAGGCGGCGGCCGCGCAGCTCGTTTGTTCCTTGCACTAGGACAACTGACGTACCGGTTAACAACACGGTTCCGGCCGCCTGATCGATTTCGGCGCGGTCTCCCGTCGCGCGCTTGTCGGGCGCTTCCGACATCACGACATCGCCCTCTAGCACCGCCTTTTGCTGCAGTGCATCGAAATCGGCGCTCTGGCTGCTCGCTTCCTGGCCCTCGCCTTGGCTCAGCACAACGGGGTTTTTGGCGACTACGCGTTTTACTTTGCCGCCTTGTCCTGGGCCGCTTTGTCCTGGCCCGTTTTGTCCGGGCACCGCTTCGGTTTTGCTCTCTGCCACAGCTGCCGCGCTGCCTTCATAAGTGACTTCAAGTTCCGGCGACGTCAACCAAGAAGCGCCCTGCATCGCTTTAACGGCGCCTGTGAAGGTCGCGGTTTTTGCGCCGTCATTCACATCGAGCCGGTTGGACGTGATATTGATTGGATCTTTGGAATTGCCGAAAGGCAAAGCGGTTTTCTGTTGCGCCTCATTGGCGGCCGCTGACTCGGCAGACGAATCTTGCGCTTTCAGCGACGTACGAACTTTATCGATGAAGATATATTCCTTGGTCTTCTGCCGCACGGTCATCTGGTTGGCATTGATGGTGCCAGCCTCCATCATGACGACGACGGGTTGATCAGATGAGATGACATTTTCTTTGGTGCGTATCGTCGCCCGTGTCAGGTGCGCTTTCAGGCCGCTGTCGCCGGCGATATCGATCGAGTCGAACAGTTCGAGGATGTTGGCCTTGTTATTGAAGGTGCCGCGGATAGCCGTCAGCTTGGTTTTTTTCTTTTCCGCGTCGCTCAGTTCGCCGGTAATGGCGTCGAGCTGGATGACAGACAAGTTCTTGACGTCTTGCATGGCCTTTTTTGCTGTCACCCAGTAGCGCCCGCCATCTTTATTGAAACCCTCGTAGTGCGGGTTTTCCATTGCCAAGTTTTCAGCAATGATGGTCGGGATGTCGAGACTGGGGATGCCAACGCCCCAGCCTGTCGATTTCAGGATTAAAAGGGTGTAGATGCCGGCGACGCCAATAGCAGAAAGCGGCAGAACGGCCTTCAACTTGCGCACGATAGACGTGTGGCGCGCGGCCGACGCACGGCTCGGCGCCCGGTCACCGGCGAGTTCAATGCCGAAATCGCCTGTTCGCGTCCGGCCGGACACGGCAGCACTATCAGTCACGCTCGCCATCTATGGCCCGCCCGGTCGTTCCATCCCCAAAGTCTCGTGGAGCATACTCTAGTTGAAATTGGGAGACATTGGGACCGAACACCATAAGTACCCGGGTCCGATAGGCCCCCAGGCGCTGTCATCCGACATAATCATCCAACCATTACAGCGCCGAGGGCGGTTAGTGGGAGAAAATGTCGGTTTCGCCAAAACCAGCGAGATCAAGCCGTGCCCGCGCGGTCAAAAAGGCGAAAGCGGCGTCGGCAAATGCCACGCGATCCTCGCGGACCAGCATGTCGTCGAGCTTTGCCTTCAATTTGTGCAAGTGCAGGACGTCGGACGCGGCGTAGGCCAATTGGCTCTCGCTCAAGTCTTTCGCACCCCAATCGGAGCTTTGCTGCTGTTTGGAGAGTTCGACACCGAGAAGCTCCGAACACAGATCCTTGAGGCCGTGACGGTCTGTGTAGGTGCGCACCAGCTTGGATACAATCTTGGTGCAGTAAACAGGCGCTGTTTCAACGCCAAGGTACTTCTCGAGGACGGCGACGTCGAAGCGCGCGAAATGGAAAATCTTCAATATCTTTGGATCTTTGAGCAAGGCCTTCAAGCGCGGCGCGGCGTAACTTTCGCCGTCGAACTGGACGAGATGTGCCGCACCATCACCCGCCGATAGCTGCACGAGACAGAGTCTATCGCGATGCGGATTGAGGCCGAGCGTTTCGGTATCGATTGCGACGCCGCGCGGGAACTTCACCCCCGCGGGAAGGTCACCCTTGTGCAATTTGATTGTGGGGGTGGCCATGTGATCCGATTTTGAGCACCGTGATGAGATCCGTCATAATGGCAAGGATCGCAACGCTGCGTCCTGCGCCTATAAATTGGTGCCCGAAAGAGGACTCGAACCTCCACGCCTTGTGAGCGCTAGTACCTGAAACTAGTGCGTCTACCAATTCCGCCATCCGGGCATTTCAGAGCGCA
>JAYSVT010000360.1:0-9177 GCA_043718455.1 Hyphomicrobium sp. | reverse complement strand
TGCTGCGCAAAGACTTCATGATCGACACCTATCAGGTGGCGGAAGCGCGCGCATGGGGCGCCGATTGCATTTTGATCATTCTCGCCGAAGTCGATGAGGCGCTCGCAGCCGATTTGGCCAGCGCCGCGAAAGACTGGGGCATGGACGCGATTGCCGAAGTGCATGACGCGGACGAATTAGATCGCGCGCTTCGCCTCGATTGCCGCATGATCGGCATCAACAATCGCAATCTGAAAACTTTTGACGTGACGCTAGCGACAACCGAACAGCTCGCGCCGCGCGTGCCCAAAGACCGCATCGTCATCGGCGAAAGCGGCATCTTCACTCACCTCGACATCGCGCGGCTCCGAAAGGTCAACGTCAACACATTCCTCGTCGGCGAATCTCTCATGCGCCAGGACGATGTGACCAAAGCGACGAAAGAACTTTTGTCATGACAAAAAAACTCTCCCACCTCGACGACAAAGGCGCGGCCCGCATGGTCGACGTCTCGGACAAGGACGTCACCAGCCGCACCGCGCGCGCAGCCGGCTTCGTCATAATGAAACCCGAGACCCTTGCACTCGTCGAGACGGGCGAAGCAAAAAAGGGCGACGTCTTAGCCACGGCCCGCATCGCCGGCATTATGGCAGCAAAAAAAACGCACGAACTCATCCCGCTCTGCCATCCGCTGCTCATCACCAAAGCAACGATCGAATTCACCACCTCGCAGAACCCGGTCGGCATTGCGGTCGTCGCCGAAGTCAAAGTTTCCGGCCAAACCGGCGTCGAGATGGAAGCCTTGACCGCCGTCTCCGTCGCCTGCCTCACCATCTACGACATGCTCAAAGCCGCCGACAAAGGCATGATCATCCGCGACGTGCGCTTGATGGAAAAAACCGGCGGCCGCAGCGGGCATTATAAGGCGAAGTGATACGCGGGTAGCGCCGTAATCTCGCCGTGCTCGTCATCCCTCGCCGCTCGCGAATACGCGAGCGGAATCACGGACGGGACCCATGCAAGCATCCGCAGTGCGCAAGTGATCGCGGCCCCATGCTCGTGCTGCATCTGATGCGCGAAGAAAAGTGATCGTTGGACAGTGGGCAATCGGGGCGTAGGTCGGCGCTGAGCTCTTTCTTGCGAAGCCCGACATGCAGCCAGCACCCTCTCTCCGTTCTTATCTCTGATGCTTGTCTGGGTCCCCGCCTTCGCGGGGATGACGCCAATCGACGGAAGTGCGCGCGACGGATGCGCGTACCGCGTGTGAGGTTCGGCACAACACGCTAACGCTAACGTAGGGCGCAATAGGCTCGTGCCCTGCACTTGCACGAGCCGTATTGCGCCGAAAGGCAGCAGGTTCCGGTGCGTGAGACTTGGTGCATTACGACGCGAGTGCAGTGCGCGTCTAATGCACCCTACAATTCTTCGCGTTTCTATTGCGGGCTACGCGAGCTAACATCTACGCCGACAGAATTCAGAACCGAAAGCGCTACCGCATTGGAATTCGCCAAATGATTTGAGTTTGCATCTGGAAACTCGTAATCGTAGTCCGCAGCACCCAAGCTGTTGACAATAGCGGTCATTGCGGCCCAAGCAGACAGGGCACTCGCATAGCCTCCATTTGTCAGAATTGCTGAAGTAATATCTCGGCTATGGCGAGCGATAGGAACAAGGTCTCCTGGAACACCGTAACCGTCGGCGCTTCCCGCTAAAATTTCTTCTGCCGCATTAAGATGCATCGCGGTAACATTGGGAAATCCATGAATTAGGCGATCGTTTGCCGTGACTATGTTTGAGACCACATCGCCATTTGCATCAACTGCAACATCTCTCAACACCAAATACAGATGGCCTGAACCTGTAATTGTCCCGGACGCTATTTTGGATTCCAGAAAGATTCTTAGAACCATTTCGCATTTCTCCACTCGTTGTCATTTCAGTAGTTGCTGCAAGATTTGAAAATCCGCGCAGCTTGAGGTTCGTGGTCGTGATAAAAAAGGCATCGCATCGTCGACATGCCCGGCTAGGAACATAAGCAGACTTGTTTGCCGGATAGAAATTTCTCGGGACGAGCTTGCAATAATTAGATCTGAAAGCATTGGGGCCAGCACTCCGGTGTTAGACAACTCCGTTCGAGCTACATAACCGCTCTCATGAATTTGCACTAATGCGCTATTCTCAACAGGATCGAAACTGCCGACAAAAAGCGTATTTGCACGATAAGATAGAATTAGATTGAATGCGACGTCATCGGCCTTTTGCGGCGAAACGTGCTGAAATTGAGCTGCTGCGAGTGGGCCGTCGGTTAGATGCAGACCTACATTGATCATAGATGCACCGCGCTCTCGAAGAACCGCGTGGATCGCTGCCAATCGTTTGTATAATGACGCGCCCGATGGCGTCAAATCATCAATTCTCTGTCCGATAAGTGACGCTTGGTCTTTGGGTGTGCCGCTGATAGATGGCCAGTTGGTCTCGTTACGCCGCCGCGCGGCATAAAGTAAATCGCGGTACTCTCGATTGGAGATTGGCCCAAATATACACGCATCTTGCCCTGGCTCGGTATCAATATACGGCATCCCAAAACGCCAGCCCGCATAGACTGCCAGCAATCCGGATATAATGAGAACAGAGCGCCTCATGCCGAAATCCCTATGGGAGGGCGAGAGCCGAGCAATTCTTGAAGACACGACGCTCTATCGCCGATCTTTGGCAAGTAAACGCGACCCGACTCAGCAGCCGGGAGAATCATCCACTCAATATCGGCTAGTGAATAATCTTTGTGTGTGGGCGACTTTGAAAACACCACGGCGCAATCGCCGATGGTCGCGGAAATGAGTTTCGACACCGCGCCAGCGATCTGTTGCGGCGAAAACTCCGGCGCGCCGGTTGGTTCCGCCGCTGCTCTTGTACCCTGTTCGCCCACTCGCCCCTGCCCAATTCGACTTTTCTTGATTGGCTTCAACTTAGGACATTCAGTCCAGAGAATACAAGAGATAACTCAGTGGCCGTACTTATTGGTTTATTCCCACATATCAGAAAGATGAGGTCACGATCGCGCGCGTCAGGCCGTACCCGATTGTTGCGGCCGCGCGAGAATGCCAACCTTGTAGCTGCCATCCTTCGTTCTTGCGCGCATTCTGACTTCCTTGCCCTTCCATTCCGTATCGACAAGGCGCGACAGCATCGCTTCGATCACTTTTTGCTCACCCACGGCATCAACGATCCAGAGAATTTGTCCGCTGCGCCATTCGGCGGGTGCGAGTTGAACGGGCTGTTTTTTTCACACTGCTAATGGCACGCGACTGCACCCCACCCCTACCCACCACAAATCCTCCGCGTTCAATTCCTCCCAGCCCCGCCCAAAAAATCTGGGCACACACAACGCCCCGTCATCAATCGGTCCAAATTGTACGGATTGATTGCCGTCAATGCTTTTGCGCTGATTTTTGACCACCGTATTTTAAGTTTCATTTTATGTCTCAACGGGTGCATTCATGACCCATACCGTTCTCGCTACCTTCCGCGTGCGCGCGGGCTCCGAAGCCGAACTGAGCGGCCTCCTCGATCGCCACTGGCAGATCATCTCGTCGCGCGGCTTTTGTGAAGGCCCTCAACCCATCCGTCTCATCCGCCACGATAGCGACGGCAACGTCATGCTCGAACTCTTCGATTGGCGCGACGGCGGCCTCAATGACGCCCTCCAAGACCAGGCCGTGCGCGAGGTTTGGCTGGCCATCGATCAGTGCTGCGAACCGCGCAACGGCGCGCCGCAAAGCGAATTCCCAGCCGTAGAGCGCCTCAAGCGGACTGGCCCCGCTTAAACTTTCGTGCCGCACCTGCTGGCATCAGCGCGTGCCAGCCTGTAGCATTGCCGCATGACCGTATCGAAAACCGCCGCCCAAGTACCCGCCAAATCCCCACTCATGCCCGTGGCTGACGCGCTATCGCGCGTGCTCGACGGCGCGGCACGCCTTCAGCCCGAACAGGTGCCCCTACTCCAAGCGGCAGGCCGCACCCTCGCGCACGATCTGGCAGCCGCGCTCACCCATCCCCCCTTCGACGCGTCGTCCATGGACGGCTACGCTGTCCGCGCGCGCGACATCGCCAAGATCCCCTGCGATCTGAAACTCTCCGGCGAAAGTGCGGCCGGATGGCCGTATGCTGGCAGCGTCCGCCCCGGCGAAGCTGTGCGCATCTTTACCGGCGCACCCGTCCCCGACGGCGCCGACACTATTGTCATCCAGGAAGACATCAGCGCGATTGACAACAAAGTCCGCATCAATGCCGCGACAGTGAAAGGCGCCAACATCCGCCCGCGTGCCCAAGATTTCCACGAGGGCGACGCCGTACTCAAAGCCGGCACACGCCTCACCGCGCGCCACATCTTGCTCGCGGCGTCCAGCGGTCACGCCATGCTCGCTTGCATCCGCCGCCCGCTCGTTGCCATTCTCGCAACAGGCGACGAACTCGTGGAACCCTGCGACCGCCCAACAGCCGGCCAGATCGTCTCGTCAAACAGTTACGGCCTTGCCGCCATGATCGAAGCGGCTGGCGGCACGGCGAAAATCATCGGCATCGCGCGTGACGACCCGGAAGACCTTGCGCAAAAAATCGCAGAGAGCGCGGGCGCCGATATCCTCGTCACCACGGGCGGCGCCTCCGTTGGCGATCACGACCTGGTTCGCCCCGCACTTGAAGCGGCTGGCGCCACGCTTGATTTCTACAAAATCGCCATGCGCCCGGGAAAGCCGATGTTCTTTGGCAAACGAGATGGCATGCGCATTCTGGGCCTGCCGGGAAATCCCGTCTCCGCCATGATCGGCGCGCGCGTATTCCTCATTCCCCTCATCGCCAAGATGCTCGGGCGCCCGGATTTGCTCGCGGCCATCGCCGCACAGCTCGCCGAACCCTTGGCCGCTAATGGCCCGCGCGATCACTACATGCGCGGCCGTCTCGATCATTCGGCAAACCCGCCCGGCGTAATGCCGATGCCTAATCAAGACAGTGCGCTGGTCGCAGCACTTTGCGATGCCGATTGCCTCATCGTCAATCCCGCAAACACGCCGGCGCTTCCCCAGGGCGCCAGCGTCAGCGTTCTCAAACTCGATTTCTAAGCTGGGCTTACTTGGCGGCTGTGGTGTACTCGGCGGGCTTCGCTCCTGGCACTGCCGGACTTGCGAATCCGATAACTGCCAAAACCATAAGTCCGATCACGGCTGTGCAAATCCTCTTGCATGGACTGATCATGGTTGCCTCTCTTGAAAAAATTGCGTCCGAAGGCACCTTGACACGGCGTTTACCAAGTGGCTGTTCCTTGCGGAACGGGTGCGTTCCAATCCTTAGCCGAGTTCGCAAGTCGAGCCGGGCTTTGGTTGGGACGGCGAAACGGGGAATAGCCTAGATGCGCTTGTCGCCAACGCGCTTTATTTCGATTGCCGGCACGGAGGTGCACGCGGCCGTATCCAACGCTGCCGGCGGCAAGACCGCGCTCAAGGAAATCAAACAAAAGAAAAGCGAGTTTGCGCTAAAGCGGCGCGCGCTCGTCTATCAGCAAAAGCAAGCCAAGGCGGCGGCCGAAAAAGCAGAAGGGACACCTGCTAAAAAGAAGAAGACGGGTTTTTTCGCGCGGCTCGGACGTCTCTTTGGCAAGGCGCGCGCCATCAAGCCGAAACGCAGCCTCGCCGAAATAGAAGCCCAGATACTCGAGGTCGATGAGATTTTGTACAACCTCGATAGTTGCCGCGTGCAGATCGAGGGGAAGTTGTTGGCAATGGGGTGAGGTGTGGCCCGCTGCTATTCGTCTCGCCGAGAATGCCGCGCGCACATTATTCCGGGGCAACACTAAATTTCCCGTTCGCAATTGAAGCCCATGATATTGTCCCATTGTGCAGGGGCGCCATCGCCGCTTAGGCCCAAAAAATGGAATTATCCAATGACTGTTTGCATCGCCGCCATCTGTAGTTGGGATAGCAATGCGCACACTATAGTGGGGGCTTCTGATCGCATGTTGTCAGCGTCGGACGTGAAATTTGAACCGCCGCAGATGAAGCTGTTTCAGTTCTCAGATCACGTTGTGGCTTTGGTTGCGGGCGACCCATACGCGCAGATCGCAATATGCAACAAGGCGGTCAGGGCGATGAAGGTGCGTGAAAGTAGGGGGAAGGCTGTGACGAGCGTCCATGAAACTGCAGAGTTGTACTCCGAGGCATTCACTGCAGTTCGTCGGGAGAAGGCTGAGACGCTTTACCTGAAACCTCTTGGTCTTGATGCCCACGAGTTCATTGTTCAACAGAGAGAGATGCAAGGCGATCTGGTATCGAGATTGGTACACGACTTGACGAACTGCCCGTTAGATTCCGAGACCATAATTGCTGGGATGGATAAGGATGGACCGCACATTTATGTCGTTCGTGATCCAGGTACGTTGGACTGTGCTAATGCTATTGGATTTGCCGCAATAGGAAGCGGCAAGGCGCATGCAGAAGCGCAGTTTATGCAAGCCAAGCATACTAAGGACGCCCTGTTTGATGCAACATTGCTGCAGACCTACATTGCAAAGAAGAGGGCCGAGGGCGCCCCTACCGTTGGATCGTTTTCAGATCTGTTTTTCTTTCGACCTGAAGGCTTCAGCACGTTCAAGGAAGAAATCCACGAACATCTTCAGATGACATATCTGGCGCTAGAGCGAAAAATCGAAGCGGCTAGCTTTGAAGCCGTAGCTGAGACGGCGACCTTCCTAAAAGCCATCCGCGAGGGCAGCCAAGTCACACCAAAAACTGAATTACCGTTATCGACGAAGTCTGCTGCCCGGCAGCGGACAACCCGTCGGGTCAAGCCAACTTAAAAATGCTTGCGGCTTTTGAGCCTTGCTGATTCTCTCAACGATTGTTTTGGATAGCGATCATATTCATTCTGCTGCTAGCCGACGCGCACTTCCGTGTTGCCGGAGGGCGGCGCAATACCATGAATTCTTGAAATAATCGCAGTTGTCCCCATTTAATGGGAATGGTGAGTATCAGAGTCTTCTGCGAATCTGCGAAGCAGGTTCGGAGAGCCGCCAGTCTCGTGCGCGTCCGGCTTGTACAGGCGCATGACATGATTGCCTATCTCGCGATACTCTTCACCGCGATCGCCGCGCTGTTCGGCGCGCCGGTTTTCGTCGTGCTTCCGGGCGCGGCGATTTTGTTTTCAATCTCGCTCAGCGAGCAGCGCAAACTTTCGTCGCGCTTCGCCGCGATTGGGGCTAGCCATGTCTTGAACATGGCCGCCTGGCAAAGCGCCGGCCACGCGCTCATGGCGTGCGGGATGGCGTTTGGGTTGGGGCTTTTCGTTCGAAGTCTCTATTTCTGATAATCGGACCAGTCCTCAGTGAACTGACACCGCTGAAGTTGTTGGCGAATCTTCATCGTCATCATCATCTTGATCAACTGGACCAACTTGATCCATTGGCACTACGAGTTGATCCATTAAATCTTGAACTCTTTTGGCACCACGTTCGCCTTCAGCGCTCTGAATAAGTTCAAAAATTGCTTTGGCAATTTCCAGTTCGGCCCGCGCCTTCCTGTGGGCGCGAAGGTCCATTTGCACCTTACCTAGACACTCGTGGAGCTCGGCCTCTTCGATCCATTCATCCCCATGCAGGTTCGGAAGCACCTTCAAGGCATCCTTAAGGAGGCGTCTGGCTCGTCTTCGTTGAGGCTGTGCTCCGATGGTAAGGATGTTAGATTGGTAGCGGAGCGCTCGCGCTCTGGACAATGATTTTTCCTGGTGGGCCGTCGCCTCAATTAGGCTGTCCAGTTCTTTCATCGCCTCGGGATACTGACCCAACTTCAATCGCATGTGACTCGCGTACTCGAGCGCATCGATATCTTTCTCATCCAAACCTAGTACCGCATCGAAATGGCGCAACGCTTCGTTGATCTGAGCACGATCATTTTTGCCTGACTGCTCTGCTTTAGCTGCTTGTGCCGCAAGCATTGCCCCCTTTAGCAGATGGGCAGACGAAAGTTGGTCTTTGAAGTACTCTTGTCTTTTCTTCCAAAGTTCGAGTTGCTTTTCTAATTGCACGATCGACGCATCCAGTTGCGCCTCGGCGAAGCCAAGCTGGGGAGACATGAAATAGCTGCCCCAACCTAATTCCCGAACTGCACGTCCAAGAGGCGCTGACAGAAAAACAGGGCACTTAAACGGACTCGCATACCCAGGTCGTTCGACGATCTTGCGAAGTTGGGGTCGAGCATTTGTAAGGCGCTCGTCCTCGCGTTTCAAAAAATCATTCAAGCGATACTGAAGTTTCCTTTCAGAAAAGGCATGCCATTTGTAGATCGCGTAGCAACCAGTTAGCAATGTAAGTAGTGGAGCAAGCAATTTTGCGATACTGTCCAAAGTGCCGTGATACCAAACAGATGCTCTTTGTACGCCGTCAGCAGCTAGCGCAACCCATTGCTCGCCGATACTTTTACCCGGTCCCCAGAAAATCCAGAGTACGCCGATCACCAAAAACAGTGCCAGGATACCACCGAGCGCCTGTAGCAAACTCCGTTCTCTTTCCATCCCGCCCACTCCCCCACTCAACGCCACAAAAACTCCGCCCACGGCGCGACGTAATGCGCGCCGGGATTGACGTTCGAAGCACCGGCTCTCGCCAACCGGCACCGCTTGTCTCAGCCCGCGTTAACTATTGCGCGCCGATTTCCCTCTGTACAGACACATTCGCTTTGCCAACCGCACTCGCGCGCCACCGGCTTCGCATCTGCGAGATCGAATAGTTCCGCGCACGAGCACCGATCCCGCGAGGGCTGCACTCACCCTCAGGCGAAAACCCCAATTGCCAAATGGTCCCCGCGATTGCCGATTGCCGCTTGCCGTCTTACCGTTCCTCCTGCTGCCTGCTGCCTGCTGCCGCTGCCTGCTGCCTGCTGCCTGTTGCCTCCTGCCCATTGCCCCTTCACACCCCCCCCCTTGCGGAACGATTTGAGAACGTGTAGAGTACATTTATGATTTGTACCGGCAGCCTGCTTCGAGAGGAGTTTGAGCCGGAGTTAACTCCGCCGCGCAGGCTGTTGACGACACAAGCCCGCGCCCCAACAGGAACACCTTATGCTGACCGAGAAACAGAAAGAGCTGCTCCTCTTCATCCACGAACGGATGCAGGAGCGCGGCGTGCCGCCGTCATTCGATGAGATGAAGGACGCG
>JAYSVT010000359.1:0-3054 GCA_043718455.1 Hyphomicrobium sp. | reverse complement strand
AGGCCCAAAGACGATGGCTCGCGGCCTCGACCGTCTCTTTGATCGCATCGAAGGCTTCAAGGCTGGAAACCAACGAAGAAATGTGTGAATCCGGTAGCCCCTCAGGGGAGGGGTTAGGGGTGGGGTGAAGAGCCAGGCGTGATGTGTGATTTTGGCTTGCGAACAAATAGTGCGCTCACTGTATTTCCTAAACACCTGTCCCTCGGCTTCTCCCCACCCCCGCGCCTCCCCGCTGGGGAGGGGAGCCGCGCGAGCGAACATCACCTCACACCCTCTCAAACCGGAAATAATACCGCACCCGGCCCTCGCGCGCGGCTTTCTGCTCGTAGCGGGTTTCGGGCCAATCGGCGGGTCGGACGCGCCAATCGTCCGGCCCCTCTGCGAGCCAACGAAACGCATCTTGCGCGCCGAACGCCTGCAAAATTGTGCGGGCATAGTCGCCAATGTCAGTTCCAATCCGCAGCTCCGCGCCCGGCTTCATAACGCGCGCCAGCAGAGCGAGCGTACCAGTGTTAACCAACCGGCGTTTTCTGTGTTTGCGTTTCGGCCAGGGGTCCGGGAATAGGATGAACGCGCGCGAGATGGAGCTTGCTGGCAGCCAGCGCAAAACGTCGCGCGCGTCGCCCATGTGCAAGCGGATGTTGCCAATTTTTTCGTCGTCGATCTTCGTTAGGACTTTAATGACGCCGTCTTCGAACGGTTCGCACCCGATGATGGTGACGACAGGGTTGTGCCGTGCCTGCCAGACCAGATGCTCGCCGCCGCCAAAGCCAATTTCGAGAAACTTTTGCTTGGCGCCTTGCGACTCGCTCTCTTGGTCGCGCGCGGCCGCCCCGCCAACCCCGCGGGCAAATGCGTCGTGCCGGCCGCAAGGCGCGGAAAGATCCAGCGCCACGCGCGGCAGCACATCGCGCATCAACGCAACTTGGCGATCACTGGGGCGGCGGCCGCGGCGGCGCCCGAACGAGCGGAGTTCTCTGTCAATGTCTGAGCTGTTGTCCGTCACGCGCTTAAACTCTCATGCGTCTCAAACAAGAACGGCCGCACGAGGCGGCCGCTCTAACTGAATTATCGTCAGCGAAAAGCCGCCTCAGCCAACAGCCTTCTTAATAGCAGGCGCCAAATCCGTTTTCTCCCACGAGAACCCGCCATCCTTGTCTGCCGGGCGGCCGAAGTGGCCGTAAGCGGAGGTGCGCGAATAAATCGGCTTATTAAGATCGAGATGCGAGCGGATACCGCGCGGCGTCAAATCCATGACTTCAGCGAGTGCCGTTTCAATCGCCGCTTCGTCAACTTTGCCAGTGCCGTGCGTATCGACGTAAATCGACAACGGCTTGGCGACGCCGATGGCATAAGCGAGCTGAATGGTGCAGCGGTCGGCAATGCCGGACGCGACGACATTCTTAGCAAGATAGCGAGACGCATAAGCCGCGGATCGATCAACTTTTGTCGGGTCTTTGCCGGAGAACGCGCCGCCGCCGTGGGGCGCCGCGCCGCCGTAGGTATCGACGATAATCTTGCGGCCCGTCAAACCGCAGTCGCCATCGGGACCGCCGATAAAGAACTTACCGGTCGGATTGATGTGCCAGATTGTATCTTTGCCGATCCAGCCTTCGGGTAGCGCCTTCTTGACGAAGGGCTCGACGATCTCACGCACTTGTCGCGAAGTCAGATCCTCAACGACATGCTGATGCGAGACGACGATTTGCGTCACGCCAACTGGCTTGCCGTTTTCATACTGGACCGTCACCTGGCTCTTGGAATCGGGGCCGAGCTTGGCGGCTTCGCCTTTGCCGGACTTACGCGCAATCGCGAGGTCTTGGAGAATTTTGTGTGCGTAGTAGATCGGCGCCGGCATAAGTTCCGGCGTTTCGTTGCACGCGTAACCGAACATGATGCCCTGGTCGCCCGCGCCTTCTTCTTGATTGCTCGGCTGCTTGGCATCGACACCGGCCGCGATGTCGGCCGATTGCCCATGCAAGAGCACTTCGATGTTCGTGTTGGCCCAGTGAAACCCTTCCTGCTCGTAGCCGATGTCCTTGATCGCCTGACGCGTCAGGTGCTGGATCATCTCGACCGTCACACCGCGAGGGCCCCGATATTCACCCGCAATAATCACGCGGTTCGTGGTCGCCATTGTTTCGCAGGCAGCACGGATGCCCCACGGATCGAGCTTTTCTTTCGCGCCTTCGCGATAGAACGCATCGACGACTTCGTCGGAAATGCGGTCGCAGACCTTGTCGGGATGACCTTCGGATACAGACTCGCTCGTGAAAAGGAATGACTTGCGTGCCAAGGTGGCCCCCGTGTCTGATTGTTTGTTTGAAGTCGCGGCCGGCCATCCAGCGGAACGGCTCGAAATCCGGCCGGTTTGTTGCAGTCTTTGCCCTAAGGGTCAAGCAACGGCGCCCATGCAGACCTGTGCAAAAGCCTATTTGAATACAGTCCTGCTTATGTCGCAGGCTCCTCGCCCGCCAAGCCCTTCACAAGATCGACGATAGACTTGCGCACTTTGGGATCGGTTATGCGTGCAAAAGCTTTGTTGAGTTCGAGCCCTTCCCGGCTACCGAGAAACTCTACGACATACGTATCACTCGGGCGTTCGGCAAATCCTGTAGTGTGCATGCCGCTGCGCGTGCCGACAGGGGCTTCATCATAGAAAAATTGTACGGTGACGCCCAAGACTTTCGCCAAATCATACAGGCGGCTGGCGCCTATGCGATTGACCCCCTTCTCATATTTCTGGACTTGCTGAAACGTGAGACCGAGGTTTTCGCCCAGTTTTTCCTGGCTCATACCGAGCAACATACGGCGCAAACGCACCCTGGTGCCTACATGGACATCCATGGGATTCGCGCGCCGGGAATTGCGCCCCGCTTCTCCGCCGTCATCGACCAATTCTATATCCGCCATTGGTTGTACCGAATTTGAGCGCCCGAACCCATAGAGTGCAATTACTAGGTGCAGGCGGCAGAACCGTCAACCAGCCGCCTAAGGCGCGACAAACTGTCTGTCCCTGAAGTCGGACTAGCGCGACGCACGAAATAGCCTAGT
>JAYSVT010000358.1:0-3060 GCA_043718455.1 Hyphomicrobium sp. | reverse complement strand
GGCCCAAAGACGATGGCTCGCGGCCTCGACCGTCTCTTTGATCGCATCGAAGGCTTCAAGGCTGGAAACCAACGAAGAAATGTGTGAATCCGGTAGGGATCAAGTCCGGGGCCAACCCTCTCCCCATTTCAAGTGAAGGGAAATGGGGAGAGGGGGAAACCCTCACGTAAACAGCCAGCTCGACACGCCGCCGCGGCGGGCGAGGTCGCAGAGGTCGGCGTCGAGACCGGCGAAGAGCAAGTGTGAGGCGTTCTCGTCGAACCATCGTGCCCCGCCGTGCGTGTCCCGGTACGGCTGGAGCAAATCGCGCCACGCAGCTTGGTCCCAATGGCGTTCGGTCATGGCGAGCGGGGGCATGCGCTTCAACGCCTGCTGGCTCGACATCCAGGCATACGCCGCCTGCCAGACTTCAGCGCTTGCTGCCATGTTGTGGCGCGCTTTCAATTGATTGATGGCGAGCACGCCGGTTTCGCGTGAATGCGGCCCAACTTCTAAAGTGGCGACGCGCGCGCCATTGCGCCGGACTGAAAATAATCGGCATTTTTCGCGCACGATACGTTCGGCATATTGGTCGGCGCAGTTCTGCATGAAGTGCGCTTCATTCAAAATGGACTTCTGATCGAGCAAGGGTTCAAACGTATAGCCGAGTGCGGCACCGGGTTTCAGCCAGCTATCGCTCAACACGCCATCGGGAAGTTGCAACACGAGGCGCACGCGATTGAACCAACTCTTCGCCGCACAGAGCGCGGTATCGAACGCGATCTCAGGCCGCCACGGCACAACGATCAGCCGGTGTGCGGCGGCGGCGGGCTGTCCTGAAAACCAAGCGTAGGCAGCCAGCACGGGAATGAGTTTGTGCGGCTGTCCGTCGTCCGTGTAGATCGGCTGACCGGCGAGCCAGATGGCAAACTCTGCACTGCAAGCTTCTTCGGCGAACAGCAGTGTCTTCAGCCACATCGCGCTTTCGTCGGCCGAGCGCGGCATGCGGTTAGCAACGTGGCGTGCGAATGCCTCGCCCATCGGCAAACGCTCGGGCAACGCGTCGAAGGCTTCGGGAGGCAGCTTGCGCATCCACATGGGGAGTCCAAGCGCTGTCGCCACCGTTTTCAGCGGCGCGCCGTTCTCGATTGCCGCAAGAGCGCTGAGGCGTGCGGCTGCTGGGCCTCGCCGTGTCGCCAGTGCGAAGAGGGCGCCAGGAAAAATGCTGGCTAATTCTGAAACGCGGCGCGACGAGCGGATTATACGGCGCAATTCACGCCGTGCATGCGGCGCAAAGCGCACGACCGACCGCTCCAAAAGTTCCGGCAGAGGAGTCGTGGTTTTCCGGCGCACCACGCCCGTGCGCACCTCGGGGACTTTGAACTCTTGCACCATAACAATTTTGACCCGGCCAACGCATATCGCAACGCCCTCCCGCCACAAGCCAAGTTGGTGGACCAATGAGGCGAGCATGCGACGGCCAGAAGACCGAAGCGTGAAGCCCTTGCACGCGCTCAATGAAACTTTCGTCCCAGCAAGCGGGAAGGCACGTTTCAATGCGCGATTGGAGGCATCTGGCGCAAACGGTCGAGAGCGCTCTGCAAAATCACCGTTGCGGCTAGCTTGTCGATGACTTCAGCGCGGCGCTTGCGGCTTTGATCGGCGTCAATGAGCATGCGTTCGGCAATGGCTGTCGTCAGCCGTTCGTCCCATAGCAAAATAGGCAGAGACGATAACTTGTTGAGGTTGCGGGCAAGGGCGCGCGTGGCTTGCGCCCGCGGACCCTCGGTGCCGTCGAGGTTCCTAGGAAATCCGAGAACAAGTCCTAAGACTTTGTGCTCATCCGTCAATTGGAACAGGCGCACCACGTCCTCACTGAACTTGCGCCGGGTTATTGTTTCGAGAGGAGAAGCTATGGTGCGCGTGACGTCCGATAGGGCGAGGCCGAGCGTCTTGGTGCCGGCGTCGATGCCGATGAGGCGCCCGCTACCTCCTATTTGGGTGGCAAGGGCGCCAACAAAGTTTTCCACATCCTCGGTCGAGGTACCGGGTGCAACTGTCGTTTTCACGTCCATTTTCTGCCTCTTGGCCGCGCTTCCGGCATTATAGCCTATTCCGCGTTCACTCGCCCGTCCTGCGGCACTCGCCGAACTCCGGGCGAACGCGGGGCGGACTCGGGGGCATCTTGGCGCCTGCGGGTTGCACTAAGCCGCCTTATGCCGCTAAGAGAGCTTAGATACCAACACTATTCCCCAACCGGTGAGGACGTTTTTCATGCAGGTCGACGAAGCGACCGTCCGGCGCATTGCGCGGCTGGCGCGCATTAAAATTACCGGCGCTGAAGCCAAGGGCCTCGAAAAAGAGCTGACCGGCATCATGCAATGGGTCGAGCAGCTGGGCGAAGTCAACACCGATAACGTCGAGCCTATGACCCGCGTGGTGCCGATTGCGCTGAAAAAGCGCCAGGACAAAGTAACCGACGGCGAAAAGGCCGATGATGTCACGCGCAACGCGCCCATGACCGAAGACCATTTCTTCGTTGTGCCGAAGGTGGTCGAATGAATCCGCCGTAGGCGGCGAATGAGACCATCCCGGCGCAGGCCGGGAACTCCCTCCCAAAGCACTCAATTGGAATTTCCTCGTGACCGACCTGACGAAACTGACACTCTCCGAAGCCCGCGACGGGCTCAGAGCCAAAAAATTCTCGGCCATCGAGCTAACAGACGCGTTTATCGCCGCGATTGAAAAGTCCAACGCCGCGCTCAACGCCTATGTCTTGCCGACGCCCGAGCACGCGCGCGCGCAGGCCAAGGAAAGCGACAAACGCATTGCGGCTGGTAAGGCGCGCGCGCTTGAAGGGCTGCCGCTTGGCAACAAGGATCTCTTCTGCACGAAGGATATCCGCACAACCGCGTGCTCGAAAGTTCTCGGCGATTTCAAGCCACCCTATGAATCGACCGTCGGCCAGAATCTGTGGGACGCGGGTGCCGTCATGCTCGGTAAGCTCAACAACGACGAATTCGCCATGGGCTCCTCGAACGAGACGAGCGCGTTTGGCAACGTCGTCTCGCCGTGGCGGCG
>JAYSVT010000357.1:0-3074 GCA_043718455.1 Hyphomicrobium sp. | reverse complement strand
GTTCCAAGGCCTGTGCATATTCGGGCACTGCGCCCCACTCGCGAATGGTCGTGTCCTCAATCTCGACGTGATACTGCATGCTCCATGTGCAATTCCCCACGCGCATTGCCTGGCACCGGCAGGCTGGAGAGCTGGCCAACACAGTGGCGTCTTCTGGCGGCTGGGCCACCCGAACCGAGTGCCACTGCAGAGCCTTATATGTTTGCGGTAGGCCAACGAACAGGGGATCACTTAAGCTGGCGGCGTTCAGTTCCACATCGTGGATTCCGATTTCTGGAGGCCGCTGCGGACCGCACGTGCCGCCAAGTGAGTCCGCAAGAAGTTGATGACCGAGACAGACACCGAGATACGGCCGCTTGAGTTCGCGCACCCAACGGCGAATGGCGCGCTTTTCTTCGATCATCCAAGGGCACTCTTCGATGTCCCAAACATCCATGGGGCCGCCCATGACCCAAAGGGCGTCGTAGTCCTCGAGCGGCGGAATTTTTTCGCCGCGATCCAGCTCTACCGCATGCCACGTGACGCCGTCGTCGCGCAGGAACGATCGAAAGATGCCAGGATGCTCGCAAGCGATATGCTGAAACACGAGAAGCTTCACGATTGTCTCATGCTCCACATTATCTCGCCATGTAGAGGTCCCCGTATCTCAGACCCCGTGAACCTGCCCTTGACCAAGCTTATCGCCCGGCCCCCATCAGTCTGACAAGAGCCAGCGCGAAAACGCCGGCTACAATCATCAGGAACAGATTTTCAAGATCGCCCATTGGATGCAGGACGCCGAACGCTAAGTCAACTTCGTCGCCGTGTCCTGGATGGGCGGCAGCGGGAAGCGCGAGCAGTGCCGCCGCAATGGCCGTTCCGAGACCGAGTAGCATCATCTTCGTCATTGTGGTTTTTCCTCACTTCATGACTTTCTTGCGATGACCGATGTGGCCATTTGCGATTAATGTGCCAAGCGTATCGAGCACGACCCGGCAAGCGAGCTGGGCCGTATTGTCGTTGACGTCATAAGGCGGCGAGACTTCAACGACTTCCATTCCGCACAAGCCTTCAGCGGCGATCGTGTGGATCATCTCAAAGGCTTCGCGCGGCAGCAAACCGCCGGGTTCGGGCGAACCCGTTCCTGGCGCAAACCCCGGATCAATCGAGTCGATATCGAATGACAAATAGACTGCCTTGCAGCCCTCCCAGGCCATTTCGAGCGCCACTTCCGCGGCCTTCTTGGGCCCGAATGTTTGCACGTCATGCATGGTGAGCACGCTGGTGCCGCGCCGTTTGGCAACCGCTGTGCCCGGTCGATTTCCGTACCAGCCGCCAATGCCGATCTGGACGAGGTTCTTGGGGTGGCAGTTGGGCAAACCGACGTCGTGCATATGGCTGTGGTCGCGGTGCGTGCCGTGCGTGCCTTCGTGCGTTGTCCAGAACCAGGGCGTCGTGTGCATACGCTCATCCATGTCCTTTTCCTGAATATCGATGTGGCGATCAATATGGATGATGCCGACATTGCCGTCTATGTGGGGAGCGATGCCGCGAACGTTAGGGAATCCTAAGCTGTGATCGCCGCCGCAAATAATCGGAAACACGCCCGACGTGTAGATGTGTGAGACCGCCTTCGTCACTTGATCGAAGGTCTTCTCGATGTTTCCGGGGATGACGAAAATGTCTCCGGCGTCGCAGAGATCAAGTTCTTCATAAATATCGACGCCGCCATCGAACCAATAACCGTCATAGAGCGCCGAGATGCGGCGCACGGCCTGGGGTCCAAAGCGTGTGCCGGGTCTGTAAGTCGTCGCGGAATCGAACGGCGCACCGACGAACGCAGCTTCGTATTGTGAAATCTTGCGGATGTCTTCGCAGTATGGGGCCTTCATGAACGTGTTGATACCGGCGAATGCCGGCTGATGCCCGCGGCTGAAGAGCGAGATATTGCGGTCTACAACTGAATCGGCGGCCTCAAGCCCGAACTTCAGCGACTGCTTGGTTTCTTCATCCTGCTTCTTTTGGGAAATGCGCGACAGACTTGCCATGGACCGAGCGCCATGGGTGTCTTCACGCTTGATGCCATGGGAGTGTCCATGGGCGTGCGTATGAGGATGATCGTGACCTTTGCCCTTTTTGCCACCGGCCATGTCGTTGCCCCTTGCCACAGAATAATCTGAGACGGAGCATGGTGCGGTTCCCCACGGCGCAAAAGACCGATTCTCTCAATCAATGCCATTAATCAGATCAATGGTGCAGCGCATGGCTGACCCAAAGGCCATGCCAGCACGCAATGAAGTTCAATGGTTCAATGGCTACTGCCCGCCGCGCAGATCTCCGATAGCAACATCTGGCGGGCTAACTTTTTGGGCGCGCGCGGATTGGTGATGATGAACACGGGCATGGAGGGTTGTTCGCCATTCGCAATGAGTGGCCAGAGACGGCCGGTTCTCACGTCAGGTTCTGCGAACCCCTCGGGAAGGAAACATATCCCGACACCCAAAGTCGTCAGCCGTTTGGCTTCGTCCAGGTGTTCGGAGAAGCCGGCAATGAGCCGGCCAAGCCCATGACGTATCCGGAATGCCGTCAAGAGATCGGGTTCGTCAGCTCCCGTCAGAATAAAGGCTTCGCCAGCAAGAGCGGCCGGATCGGTAAACGGCTTGCCGAACAAGGGGTGAGTTCTTCCGACATAAGGCCGATGCACCTCCTCAAACAGGAAATCGTATCTAAGATCGGAGCGCGGCATGTGCGCGGGGGCGACGCCAATATCAATTTCCTCTCGCAGAAGAGCTCCGGCGACCGACTCCCAAGTCGTGTTATCGATGACGATTTCGGCCTTGGGATGACTTCCGTGAAAGCGCGAGATGGCCAAATCGAGTTTGTCGCAAACGAGGCTCGAAATAACTTGGATCGAGACACGCCCCGCAACTTGCTCACTCATGTTGGAGAGTTTTTGAGGCACCTGCTGCACCAGCCCGTTGAGCGAATAGCAGATATCGGCCACGAGTTGACCCTCGTCGGTCAATTCAAACCCGCTTGGACCGCGCACGCAGAGCGTGACGCCAAGCTGCGCCTCAAGCCGCTTCAGTGCGAGG
>JAYSVT010000356.1:0-9350 GCA_043718455.1 Hyphomicrobium sp. | reverse complement strand
GGTAACCATGGAACTTAGGCCCTCACATTCTTGCGGTTCATCTTGGCAACGTCGAGTGTCACAGGGTTCTGGGCCACATGCGGGTGGTCGGTGCCCTTGTAGATGCGCAGGTTGCGCATCAATTGACGCTGCAGGGGGCCGCGAGCGAGCATGCGCTCGACTGCCTTTTCTACGACGCGCTCGGGGTGCTTGCCTTCCAGGATCTGGCGGGGCGTGCGCTCTTTGATGCCGCCCGGATAGCCGGTGTGGCGGTAGTAGACCTTGTCTTCGCGCTTGGCGCCGGTGAAGACCACCTTCTCGGCGTTGATGATGATGATGTGGTCACCGCAATCGACGTGCGGCGTGTACGTGGACTTGTGTTTGCCTTTGAGGCGCGTGGCAACGATAGTGGCGAGGCGGCCGACAACGAGCCCTTGGGCGTCGATTACAATCCACTTCTTTTCCACCGTGGCCGGTTTGGCGATATAGGTTGACATAGGTGCGCAGGCTCCTGCCGGCTTGCCGGTAGTTTCAAAAAAATGGCCGGTGAACCGCGAGCGGCGTCACCGGACGCGTTGTGAATACGTTGATGCGCGGTTAGCGTCAATCAGAAAACCTGGCCTTATAAAAAATTCTGCAAATTCAACAATTTAAGGCAAGGAGGTATTATAATACCAAGAGGGGGTAGTATAATACCACCCAGGCGGCGGCGTTTATCCATTTTACAAACCCATGAGAATCGGCATAGCCAACCCTATCAATGCAACCATTGGAGGTACGCGCTACTGTTGAGCCGGTTGGTGGCAGAGGTTGGACTGGCGCGTATCTGGTCCATTCTATACTCCGAAGAGAAAACCGCTCATTTGGCGGGCTTTTTTGTTTTGCGTTTTTCGACTGACTTGGGTGGTGGTGCTGAAGCTATTTTCTTCAGCGTTTGGTCGAAGGTAGCCGGGTCATCGTCGCAGCCAAGTTCACGAGCCGCTTGAATGAACCGCTTTTGCTGACTTCTATTTCCTGGGCGACTGTCTTTTTTCATTTTTCTACCTCTTGAGTCGCAGTTTCTTTTTGGGATTTTGTGCCTTGGCTCCTGGCTTCGCCTCCACCTCGCAGACACCCTTTAGGATCAGCGATTCCGATACCTTTTTGGCTGTGTTCCAATGCACCCCAAGGAGCATTTTGATTTCGGTAACGTTCTGAGATCCGCGCTCGGCAATACAATTGACGACTGTGCGCTCATGCTCGGAGAGAGCGGTATACAATTCGACGCTAATCGGGACTTCAATGCTAGCATCAAGGTACGCTTTTCGATGCTCAAAGTCATTTCGGAGAATGACGCGTACCAAGTTTCCTTCGGTGTCTGCCTCTGAGAACTCGGGCGCAGGAAGGTTCGCTTCGCTCATCTCGTCCATCATTCTGCGTGTCCCCTCGTGCGCGCACTTGACGAGGCTAAAATGAAATAACGCGTTCATCAAATGTGGGTTTCGTGGGTTATGCCCGATCTCGGATATTGTAGCGGCGGTCGTCGGCGGATGAAAACCACCGGGGTTCTCTACGACAATCTTGTCGTCGAACATCTTCACGAATGTGACCATATTCTTGAAGTTGTACGAGCGATGGACGCACGCGTTGACGACAGCCTCAAGCCAAACATCTTTGGGGTATTCGGGACTTGTTTTGAACTTTCCATCGGCGCCAAGACGGGTGAATTGACGAACCTCGTTTTTGATCACTAACTCCGCTTCCGCTATCTGACGAGGTAGCGGACCATCAATCCAAAAATCCTTGCCATCAACAAGATTGTATTTGGTTCCGGACCGTTCGCTGGTGCCCGCAAATCGCATAAATCTTATGTACGCGCCGGGAAAGACTGCGCGCGGGTCTTTGGCAAATAGCAGTGTGCACGCCACATTAGGCGTGAAAACGCCATTCGCACGGCGGCCCAAACGGCTATCTGTCAAAATCTCTTCATTACTCTGCGTGGTGGTCAAGCGTCGTGCTACGGCGTAGTTTTTTGCATACTCAGCGACTAGGAACATGTCAAATTCGTCCGGCCAATTAGTCGGCACGTCTTCGCGCTCGTAGTCGATCTCTCCCTTCTTTATGCGAAGCTCTCTTTTTTCTGAGTCGGTCAGTTTCCGCTTACTCGAACCTTCACGAGTGAAGGCTTCGCGGCGAGCGGTCTCAACGAGCTTATCCGGGTGATAGAAGACGCGAATTGCAATTATAAAATCTGGCTTGCCGTGCCTGTTGTAGGCCTCGACCATTTTTGATTCGATGCGAGCCTCCGGGCAATGGATGCCGCCAGCACGCTCAAGGTCGTTGAGTTGACTGGGGCTGAGCCTTTTGCAGCCATCTATTTCGCCTTCATCCGTAACACCGAGAAAGATCACTCCACCGGTTGGTTGGCGGTTCGCATAAATTGAGAAATAGTCTCCAAGGTCACGTGGCGTGAAGGTGCCCAACTTCCGCTCTACGCGGCGGTCCTCTCGGAATCGCTTGATTATTTCGATATCGTTGCTGACGGCCTCGTAAATGTCGTCTGGCGTCCAAATTTGATCGACTGCTTTAGCCGGTGGCTGTAAGCTCATCGCGCCTTGCTTCTTCATCAAATCATCCCACCCGTGACCCACGTGGTTAACTCTACACGAACTCTACACAGGTGTAGAGTTCGTGTAGAGTTGGGCTGGGAACAAGTGTAATTATCGATGTTCTTCAACGTTTTAACTTGCTAGTTAATCAGGCGATCGATAGGTCAATCGCTTACCTTTTGCGCCTATCAGCGCGTTTTCAGCTCTCTGTTCGTCATCTACGCCCAACCGAACGCGATTTGAGTAGCGAAAATCGAACTCCGCCATAACGGTGCAGGTGCTTCTCGCTGCAATGCTGGTAAACGCCTTTCATTCCCCTCTTAAAGATCGAATAGTAGCCTTCAATCGTGTTCGTGTGGATTTCGCCCCGGCCGTACTGGCCAGCCGAGTGATTGACGAAGGCGTGCTCAAATTCCTTGTCCAGGTTGCGATAGTGGCCAGCGTCATCGGTCACAACCTTGGCTTCGGCCGCGAGGTTCGCCCGAACGATCGGCATGATGTGCACAGTGTTGGCGCGGTCGATGTGGAAGCTGCGAGCTTCACCATCGCGGCGCACGAGCGTCAGAACCGCGTGCTTGTGGTGGATGCCGCCGCCTTTGACCTTGGTCTTCTTGCCTATGAAAGTCTCATCAATTTCAACAATGTTACCGCCGCCGCCCATGGGACCTAAGCCGCCCGCGCGCATGGCTTCGCGGATGCGATGCGACATGAACCAAGCGCTCTGATACTTGATCTCAAGGACGCGGTGTAGTTGGTGGCTGCTGATACCCTTCTTGCTCGAACACATGAGGTGCACGGCCTGGAACCACTTGTGTAGCGGGATATGGCTGCTCTCGAAAACCGTGCCGACGCGAACCGTGAACTGTTTCCTGCAATGGCCGCACTTTTTCAGGCCAGGACGCTCAACACCTTCCGGGTGCAGCTTGCTCGGCTTGGTGCGAACGCCCTGCAACTTATAGATGCGATCCTTGCCGCCGCAGTGGGAGCAAACCGGTCCCGAAGACCAAATTAGGCTCTCCAATTTGGCAAAAACCGCAGTTTCGTCGTGAAAATGAGCCTGACTGAGCACCGACATGACCTAATTCCTCTCGATTCTTACAGGAATTATATAGGCTTACCTATGGGTTTGTCAAGTGGATAATCGCCCAGGCGGCTTCATGTCTTATAAGCCGATATCATTGACGTAGCTCGTGCAACTGCGGGCAAATCATGATTTTGATGTGCGACGGAAACAAGGATGGCGCTTTCGTTTCTTAATGTAGACGCAGTTGGCGTGTGACGTCTGCTGCGAGTGGTGCCGCTTCGCGCGGGCCTGAGGCTGATTGAGGAGGAAGGTTCAATGCCGGTCATTCTGGATCGTATTCAACGGTTGTTCGTGACGCTGATGCTGGTCTGCGGCTTGGCCGTTGCGAGCGCATCGGCCCAAGAAGTCAAGCAGATGAAATTGTCGGATGCGCAAGTAAAGAGCTTCATCGCGGCGCAGGGTGACCTTGCGGCTATCGCGTCGAAGATTCAGTCGGCCGGCGAAAAGCCAGACCCGGCACTGCAAGCGGAACTGGAAGGCATTGCCAAGAAGCACGGCTTCAATGATTTCGCCGAACTCGACGACGTCGCCGCCAACATCTCCATCGTTATGGCAGGCCTCGACACGCAGACCGGGAATTTTGTCGATCCGGTTGAAGCGCTGCAGAAAGAGCTGGAAGACGTGAAGAAAGATGAGAGCATTCCCGAAGCCGACAAAAAGCAACTTGTCGATGAGCTGACGGAAGCCATCAAGACCACGCCGCCGCTGCAGAACAAAGAAAACATTGATGTCGTGAAAACGCATCGCGCCGATATTGAAAAGGCGCTGCAGTAAGCGCGGAACCAAGCAATAGGAGTTAGGCCGTGACCATTCAGGATCGCCATCTCGATCCCGCGATGGGCGCGGCCGATCTCATTTTGGATCGCCCTGAAGCGGGTGTCGCCCTTCTCACGCTCAATCGGCCCGCCGCACGCAACGCGCTCAGGTTGTCGCTCATCGGTGATCTGAAGCGCACGCTCGACACGCTGAAAAGCGATCCCACTATTGCCGCGATCGTGTTGACGGGGAACGGCCCTGTTTTCTGCGCCGGCCACGACTTGAAGGAAATGACAGCCCACCGCGCTGACTCGGATGGCGGCCGCGCATTTTTCCAAGAAACGATGACGGCGTGCGCGCGCATGATGCAAACGATTGTGAACAGCCCGAAGCCCGTCATCGCGGCCGTGCAAGGGATGGCGACGGCTGCCGGTTGTCAGCTCGTCGCCTCGTGCGATCTCGCGGTTGCCGCCGATGACGCGCGATTTGCGACGCCCGGCGTGCAGATCGGGCTCTTCTGCTCGTCGCCGATGGTGGCGCTGTCGCGGAATGTCTCGCGCAAGCACGCGATGGAAATGCTGCTGACAGGTGAAGCGATTACCGCACACAACGCCGAAAAATACGGATTGATCAATCGCGCAGTGCCGGCACTTGAGGTGTTGGGCGAAGCGCTCGGCATGGCGCGCGTGATAGCGTCAAAGTCCAAGGCCACGGTCGCGTTCGGGAAAGCCGCGTTTTACCGCCAGCTCGATATGCCTTTTGAGAAGGCTTACACCTATGCCGCCGAGATCATGGTCTTGAATATGATGGACGCGAATGCGCGCGAAGGCATCGGCGCGTTTCTCGAGAAGCGCACCCCCGGCTGGAAGGATGCGTGAGGAATGCAGCCGCGTCTTACTGTCGTAACGCTTGGCGTTGCAGATGTGTCGCGCGCCCGGGCGTTTTATGAGGCACTCGGCTTCAAGGCCTCCTCCGATAGCAATCCGTCAGTAACTTTTTTTGATGCGGGCGGCGTTGTCCTCGCACTCTTTGGCAGGGATGCGTTGGCGGAAGATGCGCATGTTGCCAATACGACGGCGGGTTTTTCAGGCGTTGCATTGGCCCACAATGTGCGAAGCGACGCTGAAGTTGATAAAGTACTTGCCGAAGCCGTTTCCGCGGGCGCGGCGCTCTTGAAGCCAGGGCAAAATGTACTCTGGGGCGGATACTCGGGATATTTTTCAGATCCCGATGGTCACCTCTGGGAAGTGGCGCATAATGCGTTTTGGCCGTTGAGCGAAGATGGCCGGGTCGCGCTGCCCAGTCCCAAGGTATGAACCACGACTCCTACGATGACGCCTACGTTGCCGGGATCTTGTCGAGCGCGCGGACGATCGCGGCCGTTGGTGCCAGCGCCAATCCTGCGCGGCCGAGCTACATCGTCGTCAAGTATCTTCTGTCGAAAGGCTATGGCGTTCATCCCGTCAATCCTGGTCTTGAGGGTCAAGACTTGCTCGGGCGAAAGGCCTTTGCGCGTCTCGCAGACGTGCCTGCGCCCGTCGATGTGGCAGATATTTTCCGCAATTCGGAAGCCGCTCTTGGCATCGCGCGCGAAGCGATCGCTCTCAAGGATAAGCTCGGGCTCAAGGTCGTGTGGATGCAGCTTGGCGTGCGCAATGATGTTGCGGCCGCTGAAGCCGAGGCAGCCGGCCTACTCGTCATTATGAACCGCTGCCCGAAAATCGAATACGGGCGGCTCTCTGGCGAGATCGGCTGGTTTGGAGTCAATTCAGGTCGCCTCTCGAGTCAGCGGCCGTTGTTATCGCCGGGCGGTGTGCAAGGCTTGTCAATCGAACGCAAGCCGTGAGTGACGGCCTCTACGGGCCCTTGCCCGAAGACCGGGATTTCCCGACTCTGTCAAACAACATCAACAGCGGCACGAGGATCAGCGCGGCCAGGGCGAGCGCCAGCCACATCGTGGCGCCACTTTGAAATTCGACGGCCCAGTAGATGAGCAGCAAGTTCGCATAACTGACCCATTCGACGACGGGGAGATGCCGGCCATAGCCTTGTGCCGCGCGCTGATAGAAATGCGACTTGTGCGCTTGCCAAATTTTCTCTCCGCGCATCAGCCGCTGCAAAAGCGTGATCGTTGCGTCGGCAAGAAAATATGAGGGCAGGATCAGGGCAGCGGCCCAGTAGCCCTTGATGGCGAGATCGATCATCAACGCGCCCGTCAGAAATCCCAGCGGCACACTGCCCACGTCGCCCAAAAAAAGAAGTGCCTTTTCGCGGCAGTTCCAAACAAGAAATCCGGCACATGCCCCGGCCAGTGCCGCAGCCAAAGGCAGGTAGGAGAGCGTCGTCGCTGCCGTTGCGCCGATAAGCAAGTATCCTCCTGAGATGGCAACCGTCTCGGCGCCGGCGATGCCATTGATGCCGTCCATGAAGTTATAGAGGTTCATCATCCATGTAAGGGCGAGGATGGTGAGCGCTCTGTCCAGCGCAAATGGCAGCCAACCTTGGAAGACTGTGGCGTCCCCTGGCAGGCCCATGACGAAGAGAGCCGCCGCCGCAAGATGGACCGGAAAACGCAAAAGTGCAGGGAGCGGCGCAATATCATCGCGCCACGACAGCGCTGCGAGGGGGACAAGAGCAGCCAGGAGCGGGGGTGCCAGCGCCGCCAGAGGGTGAAATGCGCTCGTCACCGCGACAACGGAAATCAGCAACGGCAATCCGCCACCCTTGGGCACGATGCCGGAATGCATCGTGCGGTCGTTCTCCGTGGCGACCGCGCCGCGCTGCCGGAGCCACGGGATCATAGCCCGCGTCAAAAGCGCGGAGACGGCGGCAGCGGCTAGAACCGTGAGAAGGAGGGTCAAGGCACGTTTCCGAAGTTTATCTCGCTTTGAGAGATAGCAGAGAGCGGGCTGTTAGACCAACCATTGGGACGCGTTCTGACGGCCAAGCAGCCACGAAGCTGACCATTTGTTATCGTTAAGTGATCTGGATTGGCATGCCAGGGCTATTGTTATCTGTGGCGGGCAGCCTATCTCATTTTTTGTTCACCCCCAGTACCCTTTGCCTTCGGCCCTCACTTAAGGCATATGGCTGGTATGAAACTAGGAGACGCCATGAAATCCGGCGCACTCAAATCAGTTAAGCTGGACTCGGTCAAACTCGACATGGATTGGTCGGTACAAACAATTCTGCCGATCGAACTCGATGGCCGAGAGCTGACTTTGGAAGCGCACGCCTACCAGGGCGAGACGCCGGAAGAGCAAGCGCTTGTGCTTGTGCACCGCGCTCCTGCTGCCGCGAAAGATGCCGTGCCGGTTGTGCGCGTGCACTCGGGCTGTGTCACTGGCGATATCTTCCATTCGCTGCGTTGCGATTGCTATCAGCAGCTCCAGGCCGCGCTCAATGCAATCTCTGAAGCCCCCCTCGGCGTGATCGTCTACGTGCCCTATCACGAAGGTCGCGGCATTGGTCTATTCAAGAAGATCCAGGCTTATGCTTTGCAGGATCAGGGTCTCGACACGATCGAAGCCAACATCGAAGTCGGCGCTCCGATCGACAGCCGCGACTATGCGTTGACGGCGCGCATCCTAAGCCAGCTTGGCATGGCGGAGATCAAATTGTTGTCGAACAACCCGGCGAAAGAGCAGGCGCTGAAGGCGCTGGGCATTCGTGTGGTGGAGCGCTTGCCGATCGTCATCAAGCCGAACCCGCACAACAAGCGCTATCTCGAAACCAAGCGCCAGCGCATGTCGCACAAGATCTAAACCGCTTGAGACTTACCTGGCCGTGCTTGAGCTGTCGGCTTTGGTGCTTTCGGCCATTTGCTCTGCCTTCTCTTCCGCAGTGAGTTCAGCGTCCCCCGTGGTTTTTGGAATTGTGAATCCGCCTTCGGCGACAAGGCGCGCAAATAGGCCTTCGCCGTTGGCAAGCTCTGAAAAGCGCCCGCGCTCGACGACTTTTCCGTGATCGAGAACGATGATCTGATCGGCATCGGCAACTGTCGAAAGCCGGTGCGCGATGACGAACGTGGTGCGGCCCTTCCGCAGCGTATCCAGCGCCCGCTTAATTTTGGCTTCCGTTTCCGCATCGAGCGCGCTTGTAGCTTCGTCGAGAATGAGGATCGGCGCGTCCTTCAAAATAGCGCGCGCGATGGCGATACGCTGGCGTTCGCCCCCCGATAAAGACGCGCCGCGCTCGCCGATAATGAAGCCGTATCCGCCGGGTTTGGCCGAAATGAAGTCATGGGCTTCGGCAAGTTTCGCCGCGTGCGCCACCTGCGCGTCGGTCGCCTCCGGTTTGCCGATGCGGATATTTTCGCCAATCGAGCGATTGAAGAGGCCTGCATCCTGGAACACGATCGAGATGGCGCTGCGCAGTGAGGCCATCGTCACGCCGGCAATATCCTGTCCATCGATGAGAATCCGCCCCGCGTCGGGCGCGCGGAAGCGCTGCAGAAGAGCGATGGTTGTGGATTTGCCCGAGCCCGTCGGTCCTGTCAGCGCAATTGTCTGGCCCGCGGTGGCGGCAAACGTGATGGCGTCGACCCCCTGCGGGCCATTGTCGTAGTGGAAGCTCACGGCGTCGAATTGGACATTGCCGTTTGTGGAGGCAAGTGGCGCTGCGCCCGGTTCTTCGGCGACGGCCAAGCCTTCGTCCATGAGCGCGAACAAATTGCGCAACGCCGGGCCCTGCTGATGGATGCGCACGGCGAAGCCCGAGAGCTGGTCGAGCTTGCCGATCAGCAATCCTGCGAAGGCCACAAACGAAACGATTTGACCAACTGTCAGTTCGCCGCGTGCGGAAAGCACGGCGCCTGCCGCGAACACGGCGACCATGGTCAGAGTGGCCGCCGAGCGTTGGAGGACCGCCAAAACACCCCACCACGTCAGCACGGGATACTGTGCTGAGAGGAGATCACGCGTCAGCGTACCCATAGATTGGAC
>JAYSVT010000355.1:0-9350 GCA_043718455.1 Hyphomicrobium sp. | reverse complement strand
CCAATCAATCCGCCCTTCAGGCCCCGCGTAAAGCGGATCGAGTGTTCGCCCCAACGTCGCAGGAGCAGGAATGACACCTTTTAGCGCATAACCCGATGTCTGCGGCGAGGCATAAACGGCCACTCCGCCCGGCCACGGCTGCTGTACGGCAGCGATGTATCCGGCTTCCGGCAACTCAGTGCCGGTCAATAACGGCAGATCGAGAAAAGCCGCCGCAGGCTGTCCAATTTGAATAACCGGAGACGGGCGCGGCAAGCGCTCAGGCGCACCCACCCGCCCATAGACATCCGGATCGATACCGCGCGCTGTAATCTCGCGTGCGCCATGTTCCGCAATCTCTGTCACGCGCAGGAAGCGCGACTTAGCGCCCTGCTGCAAAGTCACGACGTCGCCCGGCTCAAGCGCCAACGCACTCGGTGGCAATGTAAAACTCGCCCGCTCGCGCGCGGCCCAGTTTTCAAACAGCCACGTCTCGGCAATCCCCGCCGCCAAACCGTCTTCAAGCACGATTGGCAAATCGGCTTGCGCCACGCGCCCGCTCGCGCCCGACAGACGGCGCGCTTCGGCAACGGCCTGGCGGTAATCGTCCTCGCCCGAAATGAAGCGGATCTTGGCGGAGGCCGGCAGCTCCGTCTCCTGACCGCGTGTCAACGACAATAAATTACTGCCCGGCCGCTCTTCCACCATCGTGTCCGTCGAAACCGTCATCGCCGGCGCTTCTTGCCCGCGATGCCTGAACGTAATGCTCCCGCCGCTTTCCAGGCTGTCGAAAAAGTAGGCGAGTTCCAGCGGCTGCAGCGCATCGCGTGCTGACATAATGTGATCGATCACGTATCCCGGCACTGTCCCATTTAGCCCGCCAGAAACATGATCTGCAAAACCATAGTCGTTGAGGATTTTCGCAACAGTCTCTGCCAGCGGCGCACTTGCAAGCCGGCCATTGAGCCAATGCCCATATTGCCAGTTGGCGCCGTCGCCCCAAATTTCCGTCTGCTGTGGGAACGCCGGAAACGGCCGCGCATCCCAGCAGTACGTATTATCTCCGGGAATTCCCAATAGCTGAGGCGGCACACCCATCGCCAGCGCAATTTCCCGCGCCGCCGAATTCTTCGCCTCGATGAAGTCCATATCTTTCGGCGACAACGACAGCGGCTTCCAATCGAGACCGCCTTCTAAGAGTAGAGGGCGGCCGGCGTGGCGCGCCCCTTGATAGCTTGTTTCCAGTTCGTCTTTGAGGCGCTGAAACTGCTCGCCCGTCATTTGTCCGTTCGACGCTGCATAAACCAGCGCCCCGCTCGGCCTTGCCGAGTTATCGAGTAGCGCCTTGTTCCATTTCGACGCCTCGTTGTGGATGTCGATTGCAACACTCGCCGCCTCAATCGGGCTCATGCCGTAGTGATCGTTTGCCGGATGAAACATCTTGACGTGCAAGATCGGCCTGACACCCGGCACCGCTTCGTCCATGAAGCGGATCGATTGCCCGCCAGCTGTATATTCGTACCCTTCAGGCCAGCCATCCGGCCCCGGGATTACTTTCATCCGGTCTGGGCGCAGCACATGCAGCTCGCGCAGCGTGCCATTCAAAGCCACCGCTTCGACATAGGCGTTGCCCGCGACCAGCAAAAATCCGTACCAGCTCTCGAGAAAATCAACGCACGTGTGATCGAGGCTCGGCTGACGCAACAGATCAACCAGCGGATGATCTTCCAGTTCTTCGCCGCGCTCATAAACGAGCAGCGGAATAGACGCCGCCGCTTCCGCGATCATGCGCACGCTTCGATACAAAATTGCGTTCTGCATGAAGCCTTCGCGCGCGAAGTGCCCATAATCGCGCGGGCTCCAAACTGGCTCGCCCAATTGCTCGAAGGCAATCAGCGCGCCCGTTCGGGAGCCTTTCTCATTCAGTTGAGCAGGCGCACGAGTACGCCCCGGCATGAGGCGCTGAAACGCCTCCGGTAAAAACGCCATACAATTTTTCCTTTGAAGTTCTTTCTCGGCAAGCGGGACGCTGCGCGCGTCTCCCTCTCCCCGTTTCTGCACTTAACGGGGAGAGGGTCATGCTGGAAGCATGTCTTCGACATGACGTGAAGGGTGCAAGAGTCTCAAAACAAGTGTCCGCCCGCACTAGATAACCGGGTTCGTCTCCAAGAATGCTGATACGAAACGGGCGTAAGTCCTATAATCGCCGAGCGAACTAATCTCGTGCGAAAGGATACGCCGTTCTCGCGCCATCGCAGTCAAATCGACTTGAAATTCTTCAAGTGCATCTTGAATATGTCTTGCTCCCGGCAACGGAGCACCTTGAGGGTTCTCGTGCAAGTAACGGCGAACCCTATCGATTATGGCGTCCGCCCGTCCATGGTGTGGACTTGGATCACTTCCGCTCAAATCCGATAGATATGCAGGCATCCTGTAGGGCTCTGAAACCATGACCAATGCAGTTTTTCCTTTCTGAACTCCGCGCCCAAAATGCTTCGCCCCCATCATCAGGCCAAGCTCAAACGGCATGTTGAACCTCGGAAGTCCTGCTTCGCTCAGCTCGGTCCTCGACAAATCATGGACTGACTTGGGACACTCTGAAATCATTCGAACGAGTTTATTGAAGCGAATATCGGCGCCATCATCCTCTTCCAATGCACAGCGAGCCGTGTAGCCGCAGGCTGCAATCGTGAAGTGGATGGCTTCGAACAATCGTTTAAATTCTTCGTCGAAAGGACAATTAATGAAAACGTCCAGATCATGCCCCGCCACTTCGCACTAATCCTCATTTCTTAGAGTAGTAGCCTTCAACGGCACGATAGATGTCGGTGGCACTCATGGTCCCAGCCTTGAACCTCGGCTTCTGAACCAGCACACTGGCGGCCACCGTTTTTGCTTCTCTGCTTGCTTTAGGATCTTTCAGAATCTTCGCCGCATTGGCAACTATAGATTTGCCCGCTGCTTCCGTAGCGCTTTTGCTCTTTGTCAGCGCGGACGCAGCTACAGCTTTCTCCGCCCTCGAACTCGTCCTGCTTCTCAAGACTTTCGACGCCGCGAACAAAACTTTCGAACCTGTGCTTGCCGATTTTGCCATGTGATGTTTGGACCCGCATAAGTCAATCTGCACCAGACGATCATATCATAATTTTCGCGATCGTGAAGTCTCCAGAAACCACAACCCATCACTTCACACCACCCGCATCCTCGGCACACCCTTCACAGCCAACATCAATTCCGTCACCGCCCACACGAGCGCATCAACCCGGTCGGGCGAGCGGCCTTCAACTTTGCCATCGGGACCAAACGCGCACATCTGATCTTCCAATCTTTCGAAACGCCCAACATGCACCACGCGACCCTCGGCATACAAAGCCGCCACCGGCTCGGCGCGCAGAAACTTGCCGCGCGTCGCATGAACTTTCTTGACCGGCAAGTCTTCGCGAAACTGCTTCAAGACACCTGCAACCAGATCGCCGCCCTGATTGACTTCGGCCACCAAGCAATCGGCTTCAAAATCGTCGTATGCGCCGATCGCCGCTTTGGCCCACGCTTGCGGCTCGCGTCCCTGCAGCGAACGGTCCGCCAGAACATAGGCGCGTTTATCGACACCCAATCCCACAACCACGATCCCGCACGCGTCCGACGCTGCCGTCGATGTCACTGGCGGATCGAGCGCGACCACAATGCGCGTCATCTCGGGCGCCGCATCGACGCGCGCCTCTTCAAACCAATGACGGCGCCAGAGCGCCGTTTCCAAATCGTCGATCACTTCACCGAACAGTTCCTGCCGCCCGATGTCGGAGCCTTCATAGCGGCGCGTCATTTCTGCCAGAAACGCCGGCGCCAGATTATTCGCGTTGTCCGCTGTCGATAGCCGCACCGTCACCGTCGCCGCATCGCTCATGATCTTTTTCAAGTACCTGTGCGGCCTTGGCGTCGTCGTCACCACCACTTGCGGGTTGTCACCCAGCCGCAAACCAAACTGCAGCATGTCCCATGCCTTTTCGCCTTCGCGCCATTTCGCCATCTCATCGCACCAAGCGTAGTGAAACTGCGGTCCGCGAAGACCATCACGTTCGTCGGCCGAAAACATTTCAGCAATCGCGCCGTTCTCCCAAGTGAGCCGCCGCTTGGACGGTTCAAACAGCGGCCGTTCGTTGCGGGGCGAAATCGCCAGCAACCCCGAGACGCCCTCGATCATGACGTTGCGCACATCGCCAATCGTCTTGCCGACAAGGGCAATGCGCGCGGGCTCGCGTCCCACAGCACTCTCACCCGTCGCCTGCTCTCTGATCCATTCGGCACCGGCCCGCGTCTTGCCCGACCCGCGCCCGCCCAAAAGCATCCAAACCCGCCACTCATTGTTGGCACCCGGCGACTCTCCTTCGTCGAGCCGGCCGCCGGGCGCGGGACCCAACTGGCCCTCGCGCGCCCACGTTTCCCAGTCGAACTTCAGAAAATCGGCGTCGTCAGGGCCGAACAGCGCCATGTAGTCTTCAAAGTGCTCGGGAGGCACGGAAGCGTGCAATTCGCTCCGCAAGTTCTTTGCGTTTGGCTTCCGCATCTTTCAGCACGTCCTTATCTTTCTTCTCGCCTCCGCGCGCTTCGTCCTTCGTGATCTCGCGTTGCATCTCCACGGCTTTCTCCAATGAGTTCATAATTTGCGATAACGCCCGCGAGGCCCGCTCGCGATCTTGGCTTTCGAGGCCGTCCTGCCGTTCAAGTTTGCCGAGCTCTTTTTCGATTGTGCCGTAGACCAGCTTCAACAATCCGGTCGGCTTCGGCGTAAGTACGCGCTTCTTGGTGCCGCGTTTGCGCTTGGCGCTGCTCCCTCGAGCTTGGGGCTTGGTTTTGGCCTCAGCCCCAGCGCCTGCAGGCACCGGGCCCGCTGCGTTGTCGTTTCCAGTCACAGCCGTCTCAGGTCCCGCCTTCGCCTTGGGGTTCTCCGCCGCCTTCCGCCACTTTCCCCACTTTTCGTTTTTGACCAATTTCTGGAATTCGAACCGGTTGAGCCCGCTCTCCGCGACCAGCGCGTCGTAGGGCACGACCCCTTCGAAATAGAGACGCTCCACACGCGCCTTTTCGGCCACTGACAATGCCATGGCGCCTCTTCGATCTATGATTCTGAAGATATTTAGATTTGCAGTAAGTCTTAGATCATCGGCGCTTGGCGCAATGGTCCGTGGCGCGATGTCTCCGAGAAAGACCGGAGATGAAATCCAGTCACATTTCTCACTATACGAAAACTATACCTGAGGAGCGGTGCGCTGTCAACAGGCTTTGCTCAAAATTTTTAGATTTTATTCAGAACTTACATAGACTTACATTAACTCTACTTGCAAACCCTCCATGATAACCCCGCCAACACCCCCGGGGAAAAAAATGTTTTTAGCTCACACCTTAACCCTACGGCCAATTGCCCGCGGGCGGCCGCCCGTTCACTCCGGCTTGAAATCATCAATAATGTAGCGGCCGTAGTTCTCTTCCTTGACGCGCGCTTCGCTCATGGCAAAGCCCGATACCGAAATGCCGGCTTCGTGCACGGTATCGCGCGTTCCCGAAATGAGCGGATGCCACCACGCAAGGTCCCGCCCCTCGGCTATCACCCGGTATCCGCAGGTCTGCGGCAGCCACTTGAGTTCCCGCACCTTTTCGACCGTGATTTCGATGCAATCCGGCATCAACTTGAAACGGTTCTCGTAATTGGTGCAGCGGCAGGATCGCACATGCAGCAGCTTGCAAGACAGCCGCGTCAAATGGATCTCACTTGTATCTTCATCTTCGAGTTTTACGAGGCAGCAGCGCGCGCAACCGTCACAAAGCGATTCCCACTCCTGTGGCGACATCTCTTCCAGCGTCTTTGTCTGCCAAAACGGCTTGTCTTTTTTGCTCAATCGGGCGTTCTCCGCTTGCCCACTCCTGCCAACCGCCAAATAATCACAATTTGGTCGCCTTAAAATAGAAAACGTGGGAATCGTAACGCAGTCTTTCTACCCGTTTTCTACCCGGACGCGAGGCTGAACCTCGAACCCGCCACTCTGCGACCCAAAACAAGGCACGATCGATTGAACGACTGGTTTCAAGAACTCGGCGGACGCGACCGGCGCTTTAACTGGCGGCTCGGACTTGATTCCAAAATCAACTCCGGCCTCACCGACGCGTGGTCGTGGCTCAAAGACGTGTGGAATGCCGGTTCCAGCTGGTTTGCCCGTTACCAGCTGACCGGCTGGCGCCGCTTGCTCAACGAATTGTTGTCGGAAGGCGTGTCACTCGCAACCGGCGGCTTCATAATCCTCTACGCAGCCGCACTCCCCGCACTCCTCGAATTCGACGAAAGCAAATTCTCCACAGGCAAGTTCGCAGTCAAACTTTTGGACGCCGACGGCAATGAACTGGGCAAGCGCGGCATTCTGCACAACGACGCGGTGCCGCTCGACGACATTCCAGACGCACTCATCAAGGCAACACTCGCAACCGAAGACCGCCGCTTTTTCGAACACATCGGCGTCGATTTCTACGGCACCGCCCGCGCGCTCATGACCAACATCCAAGCCAACGATGTCGTGCAGGGCGGTTCGACGCTAACCCAACAACTCGCCAAAAATCTGTTCCTCTCGTCCGAACGCTCGATCGAGCGCAAGGTCAAGGAACTGTTCCTCTCCTTCCTTCTCGAAAGCCGCTACACCAAGCGCGAGATTCTGAAACTCTATTTCGACCGCGCCTACATGGGCGGCGGCGCTTTCGGCGTCGAAGCCGCGGCACAATATTACTTCGGCAAGACGGTGCGCGAAGTTAACATGGCCGAATCCGCCCTGATGGCCGGACTGTTCAAAGCACCCGCCAAATTTGCCCCCCACGTCAATCTAGCTTCCTCGCGCGCACGCACCAGTGAGGTTCTCGACAATCTCGTTGAAGCAGGCTTTTACACCGCTGGTCAGGTTCACGCAGCCCGCATGAACCCGGCGAAAACCATCGACCATTCGAACTCGACATCGCCAGAGTGGTTTCTCGATTGGGCGTTCGAAGAAGTTCAGCGTTTGGCGGAAGGCAAAGGGCAATACGTTCTCACTGCCCGCACCACCGTCAACATGAAGCTGCAGCGCCAAGCTGACGAAACGCTGCGAGCGGCCATTGCCGCTGAAGGCAAGCACATGAATATCGGCGCTGGCGCCATGGTCGTCACCGAACTCGACGGCGCCGTGCGCGCCATTGTCGGCGGCCAGGACTACGGCGAAAACCAATTCAACCGCGCAACCAAAGCCAAGCGCCAGCCGGGCTCATCCTTCAAAGTCTACGTTTACGCGGCCGCACTTGAAAACGGCTACAACCCGGAAACAAAAGTGCGCGACAGCTCGCGCTCATGCGGTCCACGAGGCTGGTCGCCCCAGAACTACGGCGGCGGCCATGGCACCGGCCAGAGCATGCCGCTGTGGCTAGGCCTTGCAAAATCCTTCAACACCGTCGCCGCTGAACTTTCTTTCGACGTCGGGCGCGAGAAGGTCATCGACATGACCAAGCGCGTCGGCATCACAGGCGTCAAGAAATCCTGCTCCATGGCGCTTGGCGACGGCGGTATCACCGTTATCGAACACGTCGGCGGCGTTGCGACTTATGCGAACGGCGGCAAACTCGCCAAGCCCTACGGCATCCTCGACATCACCACGTCAAAAGGCGAACTTCTCTATTCGCGCGAACGCGACGAACCGCCAGCGCCCCAAGTTGTAAAGCCCAAAGTCGCCGAGCAAATGAACTTCATGATGCAGAAAGTGGTGCTCGAAGGCACGGGCACGCGCGCCGCGCTCGACTTCACGCACGCCGCCGGAAAAACAGGAACCTCGACCGGACCCAAAGACGCGTGGTTCGTCGGTTTCACCGGAAAATATGTGGCGGGCGTTTGGCTCGGCAACGACGACAACCGCGCCATGTCGGGTGGCGAGAAGGGTGTGACAGGCGGGCAGTTCGCGGCACCCATCTGGAATACATTCATGAAGCTCGCTCATGCCGACATGAACATTGCAACCATTCCAGGCCTTGAACCTCATCCAGCACTCATCGCCGAACAGCAACGCTTGGCGGAAGAGAAAAAAGCTGAGATCGCGGCGGGCGTCGTCTCACAACAAGATCAAACATCGTCCGACGGCACGAAACGCACGGCGAGCGTCCTCTCTGAGCGCACGCGTCTTGCCTTGACCAAACTCGCACAATCCCTGCGTAAAGCTGGCGGCATCGCCGAACCGGCCGTTGTGCAACCCACAGCGCTCACACCCGGCGCGCCGCCGCCGCAATCCCCTTCTGGCGGCGCTCAAGCGCCTGCCGCTGTCCAGCCGCCAGTGCCGCCGCAGCCGCAACCCGAGGCCAAGCCCGAAACAAAACCTGACACCAAGACCGAAACCAAACCGGACCCCAAATCCGGCAAGCGCGCGGCAAACGGAGCCGCCGCCAATTCTGGCCCCAATTCTGGCCCCAATTCTGGCCAGGGATCTCTCGAACCGAGTTCTACGCAACAACCTGCGGAGCAAGGGAAGCCAAAGCCCGTTGACGCGGCCCTCGCGCCGCAAAAAGCGCAGGAGCCCGCACGCCGTGGCAACTAGCGAAACCGTAGAGCCAACAATCAGCCCGCTCAAAAGCGCGTTGCGAAGCCTAACCGCAACCGTCACGCGAATCATTGCGCTTGGGCTCACAGCCATCATGGTGCTGACGGCTGGAATCTATTCGAGCCGCATGATGATCAACAACGGCTCGATGATTTCAACTGACAGTTTTGGTCCTTGGGTCCATTGGCGCTATGCCGGACAATCGGATGCCGATCCTTACACGCGCGCGCGCATCGCCAAAAGCGGAACACTTCAATTGGCGTCGGATGCTGCGGGCGTGTTCCAAGCCAACTCAGACTCGTTCGGCGCCTACCTCCATTCGTCCTGCGACTATCTGATCGAGGGGCCCTACCCGGCGGGCATGTGGTGGAGCCTTGCTGTCTTTGACACACGCGGCAAGTTGATTGCTAACGATGCCGCGCGCTACGCTTTCACCAGCGACACGGTCGCGGCGAACCCCGACGGCTCTTACATCATCACGCTCGGGCGCGACGCACGCCCCGGCAACTGGCTGCCAACGGGCGGCGCAGGGCGGCTGGCACTTGTATTTACAGTTCTCGATCCCGCAACCGGGTTGTCGCAGGAAGAACGCGCCGAACGCCAAAAGCTCTTGCCAGGGATCCGCAGGGAAAACTGCTCATGAGGCCGCGCGCGGACAACCGTCTGATGAATTGGCGTTTTCTCGCAGCAATCCCAGCGGCCGCCGGCGTTGTGCATATTGCAGCCACTCTCATCGGCATGAACGATACGGCCAATTCTGCTTATGCACTGCTGAAG
>JAYSVT010000354.1:0-3119 GCA_043718455.1 Hyphomicrobium sp. | reverse complement strand
CTTTCTCGGCCCAATCCCCAACTAATCGTCTTGGCCGCGTAGGAGCGTGTGAAAGAATCCGAGTTTGAGCGGGGTTCTGGCGGGCATGCTTGGCGGCGGGTGGTCTCACGCGGCGGCGGCTTTGACGCCGCGCAGGTGGCGGGCGAGAGTGAAGTTCAACGCCAGCGCGTGCCACAGCACCACGCTCTGCACTTTGGCGAAGCCGCGCACGATCATCGTGCCGAGGCCCCGGTTCTTGACATGCGCATTGGTGAGTTCGATGCGTTTGCGGGGTTTCATCATCGTCTTACCTTCCTCGGTTTCCATGCGTGCACGCCAGTTTTTGATCACCTCTGGTTCTTTCTCCCGAAGTTTCTCCTGGCGCAGCCGGGAGGTTTCGGTCCGGGTTTCTTTGTTGGGCGGTGGCGGTGCATAGACGATGACCGGTTGTTCGCGTGTGGCCAGCGTTTCAATATCTCCAACCGCCGCATAACCCGTATCGGCCAGCGCCCGTGTCACTGTCCGGCCCAACCGCCGTTCCGTTTCCTCGATCATCGGCACCAGCAGACCGCTGCCGTTACGGCGGCCGGTCGCACGCGCGGCGGTGATCAGCCCGGTGCTCGTCACCCCGAATTGCACGTTATAACCAGCGCGCACAGCGCCATCGGCAAAGCGCATGCGGCGTGCGTCCGGGTCGGTCAGCGACGCGCGGGGTTCATTTTTTTTGGCCGCATCCGACGGCCGCGAGGCCGCGCGCACGGCCCGCTCTTTTTCGATTGCCGCAAGCGCCGCTTTGGCCTTGGCGACTTGCAACACGCGCACGTCAGCAGCCCGTTTCTTGGCCGCTGCCAGCCGCCCCTCGCTGGCCGCCGGATCGCTATCCACCTCCGCCGCCAGCGTCGCCACGCGCGTTTTGGCTGCGGCTTCGGCCTCATCCAGGCGCAACCGCCGCTTGAACGACTTTTTACTCGCCGACGCTCGCACCTTGGTGCCGTCGACAATAATCTCGGTGGGGTCGACCAAGCCCTCGGCCATGAGCGCCGCCAGCGTCTTGGTCAGCAGATCATCGAGCACTTCGGTATGGGCGACGCGGAAGTCCGCCAGCCCATGATAATTAACCGGCACGCCGCAGCGCAGCCAGCGATAGCCGAGATCGCGTTCGCACAGCCGGGCCAATGCGCGCGCCGAGCCGGCGCCATCGATGGTCGCCAACAGCCATAGCGCAAACAGAGTTGCCGGATCGGCAGCGGGACGGCCCGGCTCGCCTTCGCGCGACTGGATTTTCTCGTACAGCGCCGTGAGGTCGAGCGTCGCCACAAAGCCGGCGACGAGCCGCGCGGGATGGTCCGCCGGCAGCCACGCTTCGGGATCGACAAGGTCCCAGCTGAGCTGCGACCGGTCGACCCGCACCACCCGCGCTTTACCGCGCGCCGCACCCGCCGCCCCGTCTTGCCCTTCAGCCGTCCCGCCCGCGTCAGCCATAGTATTGATCTCCCAGCCATTCAGACGACGGAATCACAATTCGCGAAAAATTTCAGAGATTTCTTCACAAGCTCCTACGCGGCCATCCACGACAACTGTCCGCGAACTCGATCAAGTAGGAGGATGTTCCCCAAGCAACAGCACTGTTTGTTGTTTTTCTATTCGCGTTGATTTGGCGCGAATAACGCAACTGAAGTTGAACTTGTTGAAGCTTGTCGTGGATAGCCGCCTACGCGGCCACGAGTGCGTCCGTGATGTTGCGTTGTCAGGCTGGTGCAAGTCCAGTCCAAAGGAGGTCACGACCTTTGTAGCCGAGGGTAACTGCGTCGCCGTGAGGCGGGGTGGAGAGCAACCTGAGGCGAAAGAACAGCCCGTAGGATGACGAACCCGTTTCGGCGGAGGTGGTGCGGCGAGCCTGCTCATGGATGGCGAAGCCTGGGTCGCAAGACCTGATTGTATGCGCTGAGGTGACTGTCAAAGCGACATGCGAGGACCACGACGTGGTTGGGGACGGGATGTTCGGACGGCAATGCAACTAAGCGGAGAGACCTGACGGGTGTGAGCGAACCCGGCAGGAGTCAGAGCCCGCATAGTACCGATGCAGACGGGATGTGGTCTGCGAGAGGTCCGGGTAGCAAAACCGGGCTGAGGGAAGGCGGGGCAGGAAGGTGGATGCGTGACGTCTGAGCCAAAGCAACAGAGCGCCGTCAGTGCCCAAAGGGCTACGCAAGGCGCAGAGGTCCATCCCATGGTCGCGGGGGCCGAAGCTGCGGTGTGGACGGAGCGCATGGTGTCGGCGCTGGTGAACGGCGTCAAAGGCGGCAAATGGTTTAGTTTGATGGATAAGGTGTACGCACCCAAAACGCTGGCGCTGGCATGGGCGAGAGTCCGTGCCAACAAAGGCGCGGCGGGTGTGGATGGGCAATCGATCGAACGGTTCGCGGCGAAGGCGGATGAGTATCTGTCCGAGCTATCGATAGCGCTGCAGGAGGGGAGATACCATCCGCAAGCTGTCAAACGAGTGGACATTCCGAAGGGCGATGGCAAGACGAGGCCCTCGTCGCCGCAGGCGACAAAGCCGCCCACAGGTGGCTTGTGCGCCTCCGCGCGGGTGGGCATTCCAACGGTCAAGGATCGTATCGTTCAACAGGCGGTCCGGCTCGTGATCGAACCGATCTTCGAGCATGGGTTTGCGGAGGGGAGCTTCGGCTTCCGGCCGAAGCGGAGCTGCCATGATGCGTTGCGCGAGGTCGATACACTTCTGAAGGACGGCTACACGCACGTCGTGGATGCCGACCTGCAGTCGTACTTCGATACGATCCCGCACGGCGCGCTGATGGCGCAAGTTGAGACAAAGGTCAGCGATGGCCGGGTGCTCGATCTGATCCGCGGGTGGTTGAAGGCAGATATCCTGAAGGGTCTTGAGCGATGGATAGCAACGCAGGGTTCGCCGCAAGGCGCTGTCATAAGCCCGCTGCTGGCCAACATCTATCTCGACCCGCTGGATAAGCTGATGGCCGCGCAAGGATACCGGCTGGTGAGGTATGCGGATGACTTCGTTGTGCTCTGTCAGAGCCGCGAGGACGCCAACACCGCACTCGCCGTTATCCAGACGTGGGTCTCAGCGAATGGTCTGACGCTGCACCCTGAGAAGACGC
>JAYSVT010000353.1:0-3122 GCA_043718455.1 Hyphomicrobium sp. | reverse complement strand
GATGCATCGACCCGCGAGATCGTGAATACGGCTAAACGGACGGGCGCCGAGGTCCGGGGGCCAATCCCGCTTCCCACGCGCCTTGAAAAGTTCACGGTGAACCGCTCGCCGCACATCGACAAGAAGAGCCGCGAGCAGTTCGAAATACGTACGCACAAGCGCTTGCTCGACATCGTCGATCCCACGCCGCAAACGGTTGACGCTTTGATGAAGCTCGATCTTGCCGCCGGTGTCGACGTCGAGATCAAGCTCTAAAGAATTAGGTCGAAGAATTCCGGGCCCTCTACTCTGAAATAATGAGCACGGCCCTAACGATAGGAAGGAATGCTGATGCGTTCCGGTGTACTAGCATTGAAGGTGGGCATGACCCGCATCTTCACGGACGCGGGCGAACATATCCCCGTGACTGTGTTGAAACTCGATGCCTTGCAGGTGCTGACGCACCGCACGGTTGAAAAGAATGGCTATACCGCGCTCCAACTCGGTGCCGGTACGCGTAAGCCCTCGCGTTTGACGAAGGCTGATCGCGGCAACTTTGCCAAGGCTGAAGTCGAACCCAAGCGCAAGCTTGTCGAGTTCCGCGTCAGCCCAGAGAACCTTATCGAAGTTGGCGCCGAAATTACGGCCGACCACTTCGTGCCGGGCCAATTCGTCGACGTGACGGGAACATCTCAGGGTAAAGGTTTCCAGGGCGCCATGAAGCGCTGGAACTTCGGCGGTCTGCGCGCAACCCACGGCGTTTCGGTTTCGCATCGTTCGCACGGTTCGACCGGTCAGCGTCAGGATCCGGGCAAAGTCTTCAAAGGCAAGAAGATGGCCGGCCATATGGGCGATGATCGTATTACCACGCAAAATCTCGTTGTCGCCAAGGTTGACGTTGCGCGAGGCCTCGTCATGGTGCGCGGCGCCGTGCCCGGTTCCAAGGGCGGTTGGGTTCTCGTGCGCGATGCCGTCAAGAAGGCAGCCGCAAAAAACACACCCAAGCCCGGCGCTTTCAAGCCGCGTATTGCTGCCACTAAGGAGAGCGCGTGATGAAAGCGACTGTCACTACGCTCGACGCCGCTAAAGCCGGCGATATCGAACTTGCGGATGCCATCTTCGGCCTTGAGCCGCGCCCCGACCTGATCCACCGCATGGTGCGTTATCAGACCTTGAAGCGCATGGCTGGCACGCACCACGCCGCCGACCGCTCCGAAGTCGCGGTCACGGGCAAAAAAATGTACAAGCAAAAGGGTACCGGCGGCGCCCGTCACGGCGACAAGTCGGCACCTCAATTCCGCGGCGGCGGCAAGGCCTTCGGCCCCAAGCCACGCAGCCATGCAGTCGATATGCCAAAAAAGGTGCGCGCACTCGCTCTTCGCCACGCGCTCTCGGCGAAAGCAAAAGCCGGCGAGATCGTCGTGCTCGACAAGGCTTCGTCCACGGACGGCAAGACTGGCTTACTGAAGTCGCAGTTCGCCAAGCTCGATTGGATGAACGTGCTGATCGTTGACGGCGCCGAGCTGGAGCCAGCCTTCACCCGCGCCGCTCGCAACATTCCAAACATTGACGTGCTCCCGGTTCAAGGCATCAACGTCTACGACATTCTGCGTCGTAAGAAGCTGGTCCTGACCAAAGCCGCCATCGCTGCGCTGGAGGCGCGCTTCAAATGACGAAACGCACCGCTTATGACGTCATCCTGGCGCCGGTCATCACCGAAAAAGCAACGCTCGCTTCCGAAGCGAACCAGGTGATCTTCCGCGTTAACCCGCAGGCGACGAAGCCTGAAATCAAGGCCGCGATCGAAGCCCTGTTCAAGGTCAAGGTCAAAGCTGTCAACACGGTTGTCCGCAAGGGCAAGCTGCGGGTCTTCAAGGGCATGAAAGCCATGCTCAGCGATACCAAGAGGGCCATCATCACGCTCGAAGACGGTTATTCCATCGACGTGACGACAGGGCTCTAGGAGTAGGCACTATGGCACTAAAAACATTCAACCCGACCTCGCCCAGCCGGCGCCATTTGGTTCTCGTCGATAAGAGCCATTTGTGGAAGGGCGCCCCGATCAAGGCGCTGGTCGAAGGCTTGAAGAAAACCGGCGGCCGCAACAGCGACGGCCGCACGACTTCGCGCTTCATCGGCGGCGGGCACAAGCAGAGTTATCGCAAAATCGATTTCCGCCGCAAGAAGTTCGACATGCCAGCGAACGTCGAGCGCCTGGAGTACGATCCCAACCGCACCGCGTTCATCGCGCTCCTCAAGTATTCGGATGGTACGCTGTCCTACATTCTGGCGCCTCAACGTCTCGCTATCGGCGATACGGTCGTGTCGGGCTCAAAGGTCGATGTGAAACCCGGCAACGCCATGCCGCTCGCAGCCATGCCAGTCGGTACGATCGTGCATAACGTTGAAACGAAGCCGGGCAAAGGCGGACAGTTCGCGCGCTCTGCTGGCGCTTTCGTTCAACTCGTCGGCCGCGATAGCGGCTGGGCTGTCTTGAAGATGAACTCGGGTGAAACGCGCAAGGTTCATGCAGAATGCATGGCAACCGTTGGCGCGGTTTCAAACCCGGATCACATGAACACCGTAGTTGGCAAGGCCGGACGCACCCGCTGGAAGGGCCGCCGTCCGCATAACCGCTCGATTGCTATGAACCCTGTCGACCATCCCAACGGTGGCCGTACCAAGGGCGGCAAGCACTGGGCGACGCCGTGGGGCAAGCCGACCAAGGGCTACAAGACTCGTAAGAATAAGCAGACCACCAAATACATCATCCGCAGCCGGCAGAAGTCGAAATAAGCGCGGATAAGTGAAGGAGACGAACAGTGTCACGCTCAGTCTGGAAAGGCCCGTTTGTAGACGGTTACATCCTGAAGAAGGCGGAAAAATCGCGTTCTTCGGGCCGTAGCGAAGTCATTAAAACGTGGAGCCGCCGCTCGACAATCCTGCCGCAGTTCGTGGGTCTGACGTTCGGTGTCCACAACGGTAAAAAGCACATTCCGGTGGCGATCACTGAAGACATGATCGGTCACAAGTTCGGAGAATTTTCGCCAACCCGTCATTTCCAGGGTCATGGCGGCGATAAGAAGTCATCGAAGGCGAAATAAGATGAGCAATCCCAACGCAACTCAGCTTCGCCGCCGGGC
>JAYSVT010000352.1:0-30848 GCA_043718455.1 Hyphomicrobium sp. | reverse complement strand
AGAACAGCTGTCGTGGAGCGCGTCAAGGCGCCCGTTCTTTCTTAGGATCGACAGGCACCTGGTGCCAGCGCGCTCCACATCCGTTTTTGTATCGCTGGTGGCAACACGCGGCGGCGAAGCGCTTGTCATTGCACCCCGGTGCCCGCTCACGGCATTCTGTCATCGGGCGGGTTCGCGCCATGGCGCCGCGCATCGCGCTCCCGGCACTTTTCGAACGTAATCCAAAGCCCGATCACAGCCACATTGAGGGCAACAACAATGGCGACCGAGTGCCAGGGCTGGCGCAAGACAAGATCTCCGAGCATGTCGAGCGTTTCAATCATCAGGCCTCAACAGTGTTCGCCGGCACCGGGATAAAGCGCTGCGACGCCGCACCACGGCGAAGCGAAAGCGAGAGAAAAGTGCCAGCTCCTTGAGGTGCCTCGTGCGGGCTGGCCCGAAGGCCTCGGAGAAGCTGGCGGGGCGCGATTGTCCGGCATTCGCGTCGCCGGGGCTCGGCCCCGCTAAAAACTTACACAAGCCACTCTGACATTTAGCTGATGGCGCGCATCAGCCCGACGCGCGGCAGTCTCCGAACACAAAAAAACAGGGGCCCGTTGCGGAGCCCCTGAGTTAAAAGTGCGTTGAAGGACGGGACGTCTCGATGGATAGGCCGTGACGTGGAACGCAAAGTGCGTGGCACAAAACGCTGATGACGTGCGGCTCAGATCGCTCTGATTAAGCCGCAGCAATTCCTTCGTCGCCCGGATCGCGCAACACGTAGCCGCGGCCCCAGACGGTTTCGATGTAGTGCTTGCCGCCGGTGGCCGCCTGCAACTTCTTGCGAAGTTTGCAGATGAACACGTCGATGATCTTGAGTTCCGGCTCGTCCATGCCGCCGTAAAGGTGGTTCAGGAACATTTCCTTGGTGAGCGTCGTACCCTTGCGCAGCGAGAGCAGCTCCAGCATCTGGTATTCTTTGCCGGTCAAATGCACGCGGGCGCCATTGACGTCGACGGTCTTGGTGTCGAGATTGACGCGCAGATCGCCGGTTTCGATAATCGACTGAGCATGACCCTTGGAGCGGCGCACGATCGCCTGAATACGCGCAACCAGTTCGTCTTTGTGGAAGGGCTTGGTCATATAGTCGTCGGCGCCGAAGCCGAGACCGCGAACCTTGTCGTCAATACCCGCCAACCCCGAGAGGATGAGGATGGGTGTCGCAACCTTGGAAACGCGCAGCGTCTTCAAGACTTCGTAGCCGCTCATATCCGGCAGGTTAAGATCCAGCAGGATGATGTCGTAGTCATAGAGCTTGCCGAGGTCGACGCCCTCCTCGCCAAGATCGGTGGTGTAAACGTTAAAACCCTCGGACTGCAGCATCAGCTCGATGCTTTGCGCCGTGGCGCTGTCGTCTTCAATTAGTAGAACTCGCATAGCCGTTCCTCTCGTGCCTCGTCCGCGTTCCGATGCTCTCCGCCCCAAAGAGAACGCACAACTGCTTCGAGCTAAGCCATTCGTTAGGAAGTTAGCGATGAGAGGTTAATAAACCCTAATTTTCTCTTGCGTGTTACAGATGGGGCCAATCGTCTCGAAAGATTTATTTCGAGTCTCTTGAGACGCAAACCCGGCCTTAAACCGCAGCTCGCCGCCAACGGAAACAAAAGCATTCCCGCTCGCGCCGGTGACGGCCCGCTGTAACAACATGAAATAATTAGAACTTGTGCCCTCTCGACCGCCCATTTGGCCATCCCGCGCCTGTTCCGTTCGGGGCGCCCACCCCTCCCGGCCCAGACCCCGCGAGGGGTGGCCGAAGTTCGATACGAATCAACAGCTAACAGAATTCGCGATTTGGCCCTAGGGGCTAGACGGCAAAAAAGTGACCGCTGAACGCCGCTCAGCCGAGAAAAAAGATTGCGTTGCTTTACCGCAACTTAATGGCAGAGTGTTATACCAAATCTCAAGGCTATTGCTGTTGCAGCAACTTGACCTTGGTGCAGCCGTGCAGCAACAAAATACGGCTTTCACTGAAGACCTCGACTGTTGCCGGGCTTTGTTGGCACGTTTCTTGGGTAATCAGGGTTATCACGAGTTCGAATTTGTAAAGGGTATCGAACAATGAAGGCACGCGAAAACGCAATGCGCTTGCGCCGGCATGCGGTCGACGAAAAGAGCCGTAAAGTCGAAGAGCTTGAGCGAATCATCCGCGAGTTCGACACCATGGCCGTTGACCTTGACCGTCAGATTCAGGCCGAGGAAGACCGCACGGGCATTCGCGACCGCGGGCATTTTTCCTATTCCACCTACGCAAAATCGGCGGCCCAGCGCCGCGATAACCTGCGCACATCCACCGAAGCGATGCGCGAACAACTGGCCGAAGCAGTTCGGGAACGCGACGATGCAGCCGAGCAGTTCGCCCGGATTTTGGCTCAAAACGAAACCCGCGACGACATGCGGTCGGGCCGGCGGCGCTCGGACAGGATGTTAGGCGCAGGCCTGCGCTAACCAGTTTTCCGGCAACGTCCGCATTTGCTCACGCGGAATTAATATGGGCGGTGCCACCGGGGCGCCGCCTTTTTCGCGTTTGCTGAGCACTCGACTGCGCCCCTGGCACCGTGGATAACCCCCTTGCCCGGAACGGCAATCGGCTGCAAACGGGGCACGGGATGCCCAACCACTTAAGAGTCGCGGCACGTAGGGACTAAAGGCTTGATCATCGAACGTCAAAGCGCAGTCATTCTGGTCGTTGTGGCCTTGAGCATTTGGGGTGGCGGATGTTCCAGCACCCTTGAAGCGCCGTCGTGGACCATGCCGGAGGCACCAAAGCTGCCATCGCTTGATTCCGTTGCAGCCTTGACCGCGCCGGCTGAAGCGCCGCCAACCGGATCAGCGACCGAGTTGTACACCAAAGTGGCGCGCGGGGCGGTTGGCTGCTGGTTTGGAGCCAACGGTCCGTTGAAGAAAGACTTCATCTATCACGCGGAAGCGGATGCTCCCTCGCGCGGCGGCAAAGCCGAGATCACCATTCATCAGCGCGATCCCACGAATGCCAATCCGCGCGGACCCAAAGCCTATCAGATCAAGATCGATCCCAAGGACGACACCAACGCGGCGATTACAACGGCAAACCTCAAAATGCCGGAGCCGCATTCGGTGGCCATGGCCGCAGACGTTAATCGCTGGTCGCGCGGCGATGCGGGTTGCGCCGGCACTTCAACGGCAGCCGGCTGGTCGCCACAAGTGCCAGTACTTGCTCCAGCCGCGGCCGCTGCAAAGCCTTCGGTGGTTAAGACAAAAGATAGGCCGTTGAAAAAGAAGGCCGCGGCACCAGCGGCCAAGTCTACCGCACCTTAGGCCTGGCGCAAACTTGGTGACATAAAGTTTAACACATGCGAACGAGCGGCGCGCCCAGGCGAACCGCTCGTTATAATTTGAGCGCAGGAGGTTACTTTACTCGCGGTATTCTTGGATGCGCGTAGCACGCAGCCCGGGCAGGCCGTGCTTGTCGATCGAACGCTGCCAGGACAAGAATTCGTCCACAGTCAGCTTGTAGCGCTCGCACGCTTCTTCCATGCTGAGGAGGCCACCGCGTACAGCAGCAACAACCTCGGCTTTGCGCCGTATTACCCAGCGCTTTGTATCGCGCGGAGGCAAATCGGCGACTGTTAGCGGGGACCCATCCGGGCCAATCACATAGCGCCCGCGCGCTCTCATCTGTTGCTCGGTCATGATACTCATTACACTTTCAGACCACTCAGGTTTGTTCTACTTGGTTGCGATTAAATTAGCCCTAACCCTTTGAGTAAACATGGCATAAATGGGAGTGCCAATCTAGCTTTTGCAGACCGTTCGTGCGCTGCGCCTTAAGGTTCATCCCGCTTTGGGTCACGGACTGCGCCTCAAAGATGGCTAAAGCGATTTTCGGGCCAGATCGATTAATGGGGGCTAGCAGGCACTTCGCCGCCTTGCCAGCGGCACGATTATCCGAATAATGGCACTCAGGATGGCTCGGGGCCTAGTGCTCCGGCCCTTTGGATCGCGTGTATTCTCTTGATGTGACACAATGTTCGTGTGCGCTTGAAGGCTGTTGGGCCCAGGCGGCACGAGAGCAGCATTAGTTAAGGGGCCAATCGCGCCCGCAGGCACCCGAATGACCCGCGTTATCGAAGCAACCGATCGGCCTGCTCCTGCACGAAAGCGTGTCGTCGTGGCGATGTCAGGCGGCGTTGATTCTTCCGTTGCAGCCGCTCTCATGATGGAGCAAGGGCACGACGTCATCGGCATCACTCTGCAGCTTTACGATCATGGACAGGCAACCGGCCGCAAGGGGAGCTGCTGCGCTGGCCAAGACATTCACGATGCACGCCGCGTTGCCGACCAGATCGGCATCCCGCATTACGTCCTCGATTACGAAGCCCGTTTTGCCGAAAAAGTCATCGACGGCTTTGCCGCCAGTTACATCGCTGGCGAGACGCCAATCCCGTGCGTCACCTGCAATAATGAAATCAAGTTCCGCGATCTCTTGAATACGGCGCGCGATCTTGGCGCCGACTTTCTTGTAACAGGTCACTACGTGCAGCGCCTGGAGGGGCCTGAAGGGCCGTATCTCGCCCGCGCCGTCGATCCCGACCGCGACCAGAGCTATTTCCTATTCGGCATTACTTCCGATCAGCTGGCGAAGCTGTGGTTTCCCTTGGGCGGCATGCCAAAAGCCAAAGTGCGCGAACTTGCGCGCAAGTTCAATCTGCCCATCGCGGAAAAGGCCGACAGCCAGGACATCTGCTTTGTGCCGGCCGGGCGCTACACGGACGTCATTGCGCGTCTGAAGCCAGACGCAATGGAGCCAGGGGATATCGTCCACATCGATGGACGGGTTCTTGGCCGTCATGATGGCATCATCAATTTTACCGTGGGTCAGCGCAAAGGCCTCAAAATCCCGGCCGCCGAGCCTCTGTTCGTCGTGCGCCTCGATCCACAAACCAAGCAGGTCTTCGTTGGCCCGCGCTCGGCACTTGAGACTGCCGCCGTACTGCTGCGCAACACAAATTGGCTCGGGGAAAAACCCCTAACCGAGGTCGCCGCCAACGGAACGCCAGTATATGTTCGAATGCGTTCGTCCCAGCCACCGCGCGCCGCAACGCTCTTCGCGGATGAAGACGGCAAGGTGAGGGTGGTACTGTGCGACGGCGAGGAGGGTATTGCGACCGGTCAGGCTTGTGTATTTTACTCAGATGGCGGCTCGACGGCGCGCGTCCTGGGTGGCGGATCGATTGCAAAAACGATGAAGACAGTGGTGGCCGGGTCTAGCGATAGTCACCGGTTGAACATTGCAGCACGGCACTGATATATCCGCGCAGGACATCGTGAGCTGAGCGTGAGACGTTGATGGAGGTTTGAAGTGAGTGAGAACCAGTCTTTGAGATCGGCCGGAAGCGGCCAGCGCAACAAATCGCCACGACCGCTTTTCGCCAGCGCCTCGGACGCAACTGCTCACCAGATGGACGAAGCCGATGTGCGCGAAGCCTATCGCCGCTGGGCTCCTGTCTATGACTACACATTCGGCAAGATCTCCACGACCGGACGGCGCCACGCAGTCGAAATCATCAACAGTGGTTCGGGCAAGGTACTTGAAGTCGGCGTCGGCACCGGCCTCTCGCTTCCGGAATACAAATCGCACCTCGAAATCACCGGCATAGACCTGGCGCCTGAAATGCTGGAGCGCGCCCGCGAACGCGTTGCCGCCGAAAAGCTGACCAACGTTGCGGGCCTCTACGAAATGGATGCCGGCAATTTGCAGTTTCCCGACGCGTCGTTCGACACAATCGTCGCCATGTATGTCATCACTGTCGTGCCCGATCCTGAAAAGGTCATGCGCGAACTGGCCAGGGTCGTGAAGCCAGGCGGCGAGGTCATGCTTGTCAATCACTTCAGCCAGGACGACGGCGTGCGCGGATGGGTTGAGCGGCGCATGGCACCGTTTGCCGATCTCGTCGGCTGGCACTCGGTGTTCGACGATTCGCGCGTCATGGTCTGCGACGATCTGAAACTCATTGAGCGTCGCTCCCTGCGTCCGTGGGGCCTGTTTACAATGATGCGCTTCCGTAAAGAGGCCAATGCAGGGCGCCGTCAGCTCGCAGCAGAATAAACAAATTGGCACATTCAGGGCGCGGCTCTGCCGCTGTTCTTGACGGCGGAAGGCCTCGTACCTATAGACGGGGCCTTAGTGCTTCGCATTACTGTTGACAGTCAAACGGATGTTTGGCGGTTCAATGGCTGGATAGCTCAGGTGGTTAGAGCGGCGGTCTCATAATCCGCAGGTCGGCGGTTCAAGTCCGCCTCCAGCTACCAATACAATTGCCCCTTGCGACTCCCCTTCGGGGAGCCGGCCGCAAGGGGCGAACACAGATCTTCAAGCCCCGCAGCACTTCTTGAACTTTTTGCCGCTGCCGCAGGGACATGGGTCGTTACGACCTGTCTTGGGCTCGTGCCGGCGTTGTGTCTCTGCCCCATGATGATGATTGTGGTGGTGCCCCTCGCCTTCCCTATGGCGGTGCCCGTCGCCGCCGATGTAGGCCCAATCCCCCTGCTCGTCGCGCGCGAACTGCGACGTCTCGTGATGGTCCCACGACATGCCGTTTTGCGTGTAGGTGGCGACAAACTCAACGAGCCCGGTGATATCGCCCGCGCCGCCTTGGGCCGTGCGCACGATTTTCAAGCGCTTGAAGGAGCCAGACGCCGCCCACTCTGCGGCACCCTTTGCGTGCGCGCCCGACTGCGAGCGATCCGCGAATGTCCGGCCGATGTAGTCAAAAGTACCTTGCGTGAACGCGGTATATCGGGACCGCATCAGCGCCTCGGCTGTTGGCGGCTTGGCGGCACCTGAAATGTAGGGGCCGCAACAGGCGTCATACTCTTGATTGGAACCACAGGGGCAGGTCATGCATCACCCTCTTCATGAAAAGTGGGGCCTTTAAGCCGCTTCAACCCGCCTTTGACAAGTCCATACTGTTCGACGCACAATCGCCGCGCTTCCAGCCGGTGCAACAACTCTTCGGCGACGGCGGCCGACTCGACGAAGGAGAGTCGCAAGCACCATCAACAAAGCGTGCCTAGCTCAATTGGATAGAGCATCGGATTTCGATTCCGAGGGTTGGGGGTTCGAGTCCCTCGGTGCGCGCCATTTTGTTTTGCGCTTGGCGACTCTCCTCCGTCGAGCCGGCCGCCAAGCGCGGGGCAGGCCGGAAGCGACGGAACATCGGTGTCTGACACCGTTTTTTGGCAGCATTTCTCATCTTAAGGTTAAGGGGTTTCCAGAGCCTTCCGCGCCCCTGCAGTAAGTCCTTGAAATCGGCGCCCAAAAATTATGGCGGAAATTATTTTTTCCCCGGGCTCCGTGGCGGCCGCATACTCACGGTTCGAAACGGCAGATACGAGGCGTGGTGATGTTGAGGATGATGCGGGATTTGAGGGGGATGAAAGTGGTGGATGATGCCTGGGCGGTGCCGGATCCGATTTCATGTTCCAATAGGATAGCGCGATGAAGGTGAAGATCGCAATGGCTGTACTGATGGTATTGATGATATCGGCAGCCTTGAACTTCTATGGGTTCTGCTTCAAGCAGCTTCGCTTTTTTCCTGTGAGCGAACGCATCGAATTAGCCGCTCAAAGAATGTATGAATCGACCAGAGGGGGCGGCACTGCGCGCCTGCTGAACAAGAAGAATTTTCCTATCCAGAGAAGTTACGAAAATTTTGAAGAGTTCATGGCCAGGAATCCCGGATGCTGTGTCGTAGATGGTAGGATTTTCCGTGGACTTGAAGGTCAGGGTGTTGAGGTGCTGGACGACTTCATTTGGCGCTGTTTTGGAATGCGTGCGGTTCGCGTAATCGGCAAATTCAAGGAACTTGTACCATCCGAACCCGATGGTGAGATCAAGTGGCAGGATTCCGGAACGACAATCGATGTGGGCAACTGCGGGAGAACGGCAACCTCATTTTAGAAACAAGCATGGATCAAAATCGAAGGTGCCACTTCGTAGGTTGCGGTCAAGCGTTTCGCAAACCCAACCCGAATTGGAATCGAATCTCAACTCTCAAAAAGCTTCGGCTTGATGTCGCGGGCGCTGTGAAGGACGCGAAGCACGAAGACCGTGTTTGCTTCAATCCGATAGAAGCCGAGATAGGGGCCAATCAGAACCGCGCGGCGTCCCGCGCCTAATTCGGGACGCTCCCGATAGCGCGGCGCATCCCGCTCCAGGGTTTTGATTTGAAGGCGAATGCGCTTGATAACAGCTGTCGCGACCCGCGCGCCCGCTTCACGCTCGAGATAGTTGGCGATGTTTACGAGGTCCGCTTTGGCCGGTGCCGTGTAGCGGATCGTGAACATGAATCAGAGTTCTCCAAAGCGCTTTTCGAGGCCGGAGTATGTATCCTCCTCGCTGAAAGTCTCGCCGGATTTTATTGCAGCATCCGCCTCATCAAGGAGTGGCCGCGCCCAGGCGAGCGAGCCGATTTTGCTCTCGTCCAATGGTAAGCCGAGTACGGCCGCCGTGATCGCATCCTCAATCGACGCGAAATGCCCGGCGGCGACTTGCGCTTCCAGCAAGGCTTCAATTTGCGGTTTCAGTTCAATGCGCATGGGGTTTTATAGCTCCTCAAGAGCATGGATAAAAGAGGATAAAGCGGCGCCCTACCCCGCCCCCACTCCCAGCGCCTTCATCCACTTCAACCCCGCAACGGTCTCTCCGCGCGGTTTGTATTCGAGGCCGATGTGGCCCTTGTAACCGCTGGCATCAATCGCGGCGAGAAGCGCGCGGAAATCGAGATCGCCTTGATCTGGCTCGCCGCGATCGGGCGGCGATGCGATCTGCATATGGCGGATGAAGGGGCGCGCTTCCTTTAAGCCAGCCAGCACATCGCCATCCATAATGTGGCGATGATAGAGATCGAATTGCAGTCCGACGTTGGGCTTGGCGACGTCGCGCAAAATGTCGAGCGCCTGGCGCGTGCGCGATAAGAAGTATCCCGGCATGTCGCGCGTGTTGATGGGCTCGATGACGAGCGTGATGCCTTCTTCGCTCGCGCGATCCGCGGCGCGGTCAAGATTAGCAACGAACGTGCCCCGCTCGGCGCCATCCGTCACAAGCCCCGCCATGACGTGGATCATGCGGTTGCCGAGCACGTGCGCATACTGCAGCGCCTTCTCGATTGACGCCTCGAATTCCCGTTCACGCCGAGGAATGGCCGCAATGCCGCGCTCGCCCGCCGCCCAATTGCCTTGCGCCGCATTGAACAACACAAGTTCGAGCCCGTTCTTGTCGAGCACCGCGCGCAGGTCTTCCGCGGGGTACTCAAAGGGAAACATGAACTCGACAGCCTTGAACCCTTGCGCCGAGGTCGCTGCAAAGCGATCCAGAAACGGCAGCTCTTGAAATAGAAAACTCAAGTTGGCGGCGAAGCGGGGCATGGGTGGTCCTTGGGTGGCGGGCGGACGATGGCTTTCCACTTTCGTCATCCCCGCGCTGACGCCGTTCCGGCGTCAGGTCTCCGGCGGGGATCCGTCCAAGCCTCAAAAGCGTTCAACTGCCGGCTTAGATGGATTCCCGCCTTCGCGGGGATGACGCAAGTGGATAGAGCTGAGTGATACTATCCTTCAATCATCATCATGTTTCGAGGAACGCATTTTCTTTACACTTCCGCGCACGGTCTTGGCTTTGATGCGTCGTTCTTTCGAGGCGCGCGAAGGACGCGTCTTGATACGCGGCTTTGGCGCGATCAAAGCCTCAGTGATGAGCTCCCTCAGCCGCTTCTTCGCGTCAGACCGGTTCATATCTTGCGTGCGAAAGCGGTCAGCCTGGATGATGAGCACGCCGTCGTCCGTCAATCGGCGCCCCGCAAGTTTGACGAGACGCGCTTTGGCGGGTGCAGGTATCGACGTGTTGGCGGCGAGATTTAAGCGCAATTCAACTGCGGTCGAAACCTTATTGACGTTTTGCCCGCCCGGCCCCGAGGAACGCACAAAGCGCTCTTCAAGTTCGTTGTCGTCAATGTCGAGGGATTGATTGATGCGCATTTCAGATTCTAGATTTCGGGCTCTTTGAAGAACGTGAGCCGGTTTGCGAAAGGGTCAACCAGAGTCAGCTCTTCCCCGCCCCATGGCGGCGTTTCGATCGCGGGCCGTAGTGCCGAATACGCCTTGCTCTTCAATTCCGCAAGCAAGGTGTTCACGTCATCGCAGCCGATGCGCAAGTTCGCACCTGGGCTCGCGTCGCCGTGATGGCCGGACAAGTGCAGCAGGCACTCGCCGCGCGAGACCTGCATGTATGCTGGCAGGCCTTGCTCGAAGCGGTGCTCCCAGTGCAATTTGAAGCCAAGATAGTCGATGTAGAACGCGCGCGCCGTCACTTCATCAAAGATGCGCAAAACGGGGATCGGGCTCGCAAATGTCATATGACAGTTCCAGTATCCGGACCCAACGACTGGCCTTACTGCTCGCGTTATAGCAGGCCTTACGGCTGGCGGCGCCCCCGTCGCAAGTCCTTGATGATCTCCCGCGCCGCGTTCATGCCCGGCACGCCTGTAACGCCGCCGCCTGGATGCGCACCCGATCCACAAAGATAAAGCCCCGGCACCGGCATCCTGTAATTGGCATGCCCAAGCACGGGCCGCGCCGAAAAGAGCTGCCCGAGATTGAGTTGGCCGTGAAAAATATCGCCGTCAACGAGGCCGAAGCGCTCTTCAAGGTCGAGCGGTGACAAAAGCTGGCGGCCAACAACGGCCGATTTGAAATTTGGTGCGTGGCGCGTAACTGTATCGATCACGAGATCGGCGAAGGCTTCCTTCTCATGCGCGTTGGCCCAACTGCGCGGGCTCGGCAAATGCGGCGCGACGTACTGCACAAAGAGACTGGCGACGTGCTTACCCTTGGGCGCAAGCGTATCGTCAAGCGTCGATGGGATCAGCATTTCAATGACGGGAGACCGGGCCCAGCCGAGCGTGCGCGCGTCGGTGTAAGCGTCTTCCATATAGCGCATCGTCGGCGCGATCATGATGCCGGATGCGTGATGCTCTTGGCGCTCTTTGCCGGGGCGCGACGTGAAATTGGGAAGCTCCGAGAGCGCGACGTTCATGCGAAAAACACCCGAACCGGATTTCATGCCCGTGAAGCGCGCGCGCACTTCAGGTTGTGCGGCCTCTTCTGGAACGAACGCGCGGAACAATAATTTCGGCGGAATGTTCGAGGCAACAGCGCGCGCTTGGATTTCTTCGCCGCTTGCCAGGACGACGCCCGCGGCGCGTTCGCCATTCATCTTGAGCCACGCAACCTGCGCGTTCGTGCGGATCTCAGCGCCGCGCTCGCGGGCAGACGCTGCCATGGCTTGCGTGATCGCTCCCATGCCGCCGATGGCGTGGCCCCACACACCCTGCTTGCCGTTCACTTCGCCGAAGCAGTGATGCAGCAGAACGTAAGCAGTGCCGGGTGCGGAGGGCGGCACATACGCGCCGACAATTCCATCATAGGCAAACGCCGCCTTCACGTGATCGTTTTCGAACCAGCGGCCTAGGAAGTCTTCGGCGCTCGACGTGAATAGATCCAGCAAAACGCGCTGCTCTTCGAGGCTAAGTTTGAAGATACGCCGCCCCAGCGCGCCGCCGCGGATCAACTCCAAGATACCGCCGCCAGCATTGGGCGGCGTTTTTGTTACCAGATCGCGCAGTACGTCCGCTGCACGGCTCAGCATATCGTCATAGGCAGGGAGACGTTTGGCATCCCGAGTGGAAAACGCGGCGATGGCAGTTTGTTTGGCGGCTAGGCTGCCATAAGGAATGTGCAGCGACTTGCCTCCCTCAAGCGGCCAGAAATTCCCCGCCGGACGATGCACGATCTTCAGGCCATGGCGCGCGAGCTCTAGATCCTTGATCACCTTCGGATTGAGCAAGCTGACCGTATAAGACGCTACTGAATTGCGAAAACCGGGCGCGAATTCTTCCGTTAAGGCCGCCCCGCCGACGACGGCATTTTTCTCCAGCACGACGACCTCTAATCCCGCACCTGCGAGGTAAGCGGCGGCCGTCAAGCCATTGTGACCACCACCCAGGATCGCGACGTCGTACGACTTGTCAGCCATTTGTCACCCTTGTGCTGTTATCGGCTGGGTTATCGCATGTGCCTTTTGGCGGTGAAGGCTTCATGTTGCATTGCGGCATCGAAAGTTGAGGGTAACCAATTGTTTTCTTTGATGAGCACCAAGTTATGCCGCAAGTCTGGCGTTAAGATTGTCTTCAGGTATTGCGCCTAGTTTTTCCGTTGCGGGGTTGAGACCCTGGCTATTTTGAAGCGGAGCACAGCATGACCGCAGCGACGACCCTGACCTTCCCTGCGACGGCAGCGCTTGCTCCCGTGAACGACGTTGCAGCGAAGCTTATCGGTGTGACGCTTGCTGCATTTCTGCCAGCCATCTTCTGGACCGCCACCGCTGCCGGTGTCGGCGCGCTTTTCGGTATCACATTCGCCCTCTCGTCGTTGCTCCTCGCTGGTTCGGCAATCGCTGCATTCTTAGGCGCTGTGTGCGCGCCCGTCATGCTTAAAGCCTAATTTTACAAAGCTAGTCTGCGCAGAACGCCGCGCCGTTTTAACCAATCCGACTCTTAGGTTCTATTCGGCGGCGGCCTGCTTCTTTGGGCTGACGAGCGCCATGTAGTCGCCAAGCAGCGTCTCGCAGATCTGGCCTGGCTTGTAGTGGTGCACGCCAATCTCAGAGACCGGCGTGATTTCTGCCGCCGTACCCGTGATAAAGCATTCCGCGAAACTGCCGAGTTCATCCGGCATAATCGTGCGCTCGACGACGCTGATGCCGCGCGCTTTTGCCAATCCGATCACGGTACGGCGCGTAATACCGTCCAGGAAGCAATCGGGCATGGGTGTGTGGATTGCGCCATCCTTAATGAAAAATACGTTGGCGCCCGTGCACTCCGCGACGTGGCCTCGGTAGTCCAGCATCAATGCGTCCGAGTAGCCCGCCCGCTCGGCGCGGTGCTTCTCGATAGTGCAAATCATGTAGAGGCCGGCCGCCTTGGCGCGGAATGGGGCGGAATCGGGTGCCGGGCGGCGGTAGGTCGCCATGGCAATGCGAATGCCTTTGAGGCGCTGGTCCATGGGAAAATAGGAGCCCCAGTTCCAGGCCGCGACCGCAAGGTGAATTTTGGCCGATTGCGCCGCAACGCCCATCATTTCGCTACCGCGCCAAGCGATTGGGCGGACATAGCAATCGGAAAGATTGTTGGCCCGGATGACGTCCCGGCAAGCCTGATCGATTTCCTCAACCGTATAAGGGATATCGAAATCCATGATCAGCCCGCCCTCAATGAGACGTTCGGAATGTTCGCGCAGCTTAAAGATCTCGCCGTTATAGGCCCGTTCGCCCTCAAAGACGGCGCTGGCATAGTGCAACGCATGCGTCAGAAGATGAACTTGGGCATCGCGCCATGGAACCAGCCGGCCGTCAAACCAAATAAAGCCATCGCGATCATGATAAGGTACGAGGTCAGCCATGTGAGGTAAAGATCCCAGGTCGTTTTGGCGCTTGCATCAGCCCGCGCACCGGTTTTCAGAAAGCATGGGGAACCGTCCACGATTACCCTTCAATTCCGTGCCCGGCAAGCCCGTAAGCCGATTTTCGACTTTGAACGGCTCACCCAACAATTTGACTTGAAACGCGAAACAATCAAGGCCAATAAGTCAACATGACTGACATAACGTCCGATACCGGGTCGGGCCGCCGCCAAGGGGCCCAGGTTGCGTCAAAGTCCAGCGTATCCAGCGAAGGCCCAGCCGCCTCGCTTCCGTTGGATCTTGTCGCCTGCGTTGAGCTTTTCTTTTTCGCTTATCGCGATTTCACATGCGACCCCGACATCATCCTCGATCAGTATGGCTTCGGCCGGGCTCATCACAGGGTGCTGCATTTCGTGAGGCGCAACCCGGGTCTCAAAGTCGCCGAGCTTTTGGATATCCTGAAGATCACAAAGCAGTCTTTGGCGCGCGTTCTAAAGCAGCTGATCGACGAAGGCTTTGTCATGCAGCGCGCGGGAGACGAAGACCGGCGCGAACGACGCCTCTTTGTTTCCGCAAAAGGCGCGCGGCTCACAGATAAGCTGACAGAAATTCAGGTCAAACGCATAGAAGCCGCGTTGCGCAAAGCCGGGCCTGGAGCCGAATCTCTGGCGCAAAAATTTCTCTTCGCCATGATCGCCGAAAAGGATCTCCCTCAAGTCGAGAGCCTTATCAAGATCGACCGCAACGGCAACCACACCAACTGCGTCATGGTGGGAAAATGAAAGGCCCAGGCTTGCAATCGCGCGCGGAGCCGTTGCCGGACAATGCGCCGCACATCCTCGTTGTCGATGACGACCAAAAAATTCGCGAGCTACTCGGCCGGTTCCTTGTCTCCAACGGTTACCGGGTGACGGAAGCAGCTGACGCCGCATCTGCACGATCTTTTATGCGCGGGCTTGCGTTCGATCTTGTTATGCTTGACGTGATGATGCCGGGCGAATCCGGCTTGAGCCTCGCGCGCGATCTCAAGGTAACACGGCCCGTACCAATTCTCATGCTGACAGCGCTAGCCGATGCAGAGGACAGGATCAGCGGGCTTGAGGCCGGCGTCGATGATTACGTCACCAAGCCATTTGAGCCGCGCGAACTCTTGCTTCGCCTGCGCAATATTCTGCGGCGTGGACAGGCCCCGAATGCACAGAGCGACGAAATCCGCATGGGTCCGTGCGTTTTCAGCATCACGCGCGGGGAACTGCGCCGCGATGAAGACTCGATTAAGCTGACCGAGCGCGAGCGCGATCTGTTGCGCCTGTTTGCGCTGCGCATCGGCGTCCCGGTGCCGCGTCACGAACTTTCGAGCGACGAGTCAACGGGCAGCGAACGCGCGATCGACGTACAGATCAATCGCCTCAGACGCAAAATCGAAGCCGATCCCTCGAACCCGGTGTACTTACAAACGGTGCGCGGCAAGGGCTACATCCTCTACACAGACTGAGTTTATTTAAATGAACGGGCGCCAGCTTCTTGGAGGCCCCTGCTTCTTGGAGGCTTCAGGCGGGAATGGTCGCAGCGCGCGAACCCGATACGCAAACCCAACGTTCCAAGCCGTGGCTCGTACGGCTGCGTCAGCATGCCGTCACACAAAAACTTTTCGCACTCGCGGCCGAGCTCTTACCCAAGGGCCTGTATGCTCGTGCCCTGCTCATCATCATCACGCCGATCGTGGTGCTCGAGGGCGTCATCGCATTCGCATTCATGGAGCGGCATTGGCAGGCCGTGACGCGGCGTTTGTCGGAAGCAACGGCGCGCGACATCGCGGCGATCGTCGATTTGTACGAAACGCTCCCGAATAAATCTAAGACCGCAGATCTCGTGGGGCTCGCGAAACAGCGCCTCAATCTCGACCTGCAATTCCTGCCGACAGGCGATTTGCCGCCGCCCGGTCCAAAACCGCTGTTCACGCTCCTCGATAGGGCACTTTCGACAGAACTCAGAAAACACGTCAACAAACCTTTCTGGATCGATACGTCGGGCGACGTTCGCCTCGTTGAGATCCGCGTTAAGAGCGACGATTCTATTTTAAGGATCATGGCGACGCGCAGCCAGACTTACGCGTCAAACTCTCATATTTTCCTCCTGTGGATGGTTGGTACGTCGGTCATTCTCTTAACCGTTGCCATTCTCTTTCTGCGCAACCAGATCAGGCCCATTCTGAGGCTCGCGGAGGCGGCCGACGCTTTCGGCAAGGGGCGCGGCATCCCTGAAGATTTCCGTCCCCGTGGCGCCCGCGAAGTGCGCCAAGCCGCCGAAGCCTTTCTCGAAATGCGTGATCGCATCAAGACCCACGTCGAGCAGCGCACGACCATGCTGGCCGGCGTCAGTCACGATCTTCGCACTGTATTGACGCGCTTCAAGCTCGAGTTGGCGTTGCTCGGAGATTCAAGCGACACGCGCGCGCTCGGCGCCGACGTCAATGAAATGCAACACATGCTTGAGGACTATTTGGCGTTTGCCAAAGGCGACGGCGGCGAAGAAGCCAAGCCCACAAACCTCAAAGAACTGCTGCAAGAAATCCACTCGGACGCGCAGATCTACGGCCGATCGGTCGAACTCAAGATGCGCAAGAAGCGCCAAGACCTGGTGTTGCCGCTTAAACGGCAAGCGCTGAAGCGCGCCATTACCAATCTCGTTTCGAACGCCGCGCGCTACGGCGACCACGTCGTGATCCGCGCCGCAACCGAAGGCCAGTGGGTACGCATTGAAGTTGACGACAATGGCCCCGGTATTCCAGCCTCCGAGCGCGAAAACGTGTTCCGGCCTTTCTACCGGATCGACCATTCTCGCAACGTTGACGACGGAAATTCCGGTTTAGGCCTCGCCATCGCCCGCGACATCGCCAAAAGCCATGGCGGCGAGATCGCGCTTGGCGAGAGCTCCATGGGCGGGCTCCGGGCCATCATTTCGCTGCCAATTTGAGGCCCGCCGTCCCGACGACACAGCCTTGTGATTTGATTGCGACGTTATTGTATAACATTATGGGGAAATGACAGATTGAGTCTCCACCAATCTGCCGGCGCACCTTAGCCTCCAGCCGCCTGGTGAGCACTGCCTCGTCCTCTTGTGCCTATGGGCGCAAGGAAGGGCCAGAGAGAAGCTAGAGCCGCGAGCCCTGCCTTACCCGCTTATCCAGGCCGGGTTAGGAGCCCAGCTCGCGGCCACGCTTTTTTGCAGCAGATATAGCTTCGATCATCAAATTCTTCAGACCGCCTTGTTCACGCATCAGCACGCCGAGTGCGGCTGCCGTCGTGCCGCCCGGCGACGTCACGTTGTGCCGCAACGTTGCAGCGTCGAGCGGCGATGCGTCCATCAATGCACCCGATCCAGCGACCGTGGCGCGCGCGAGCTTCATCGCAACTTCGGCGTCGAGCCCGGCTACACGTCCAGCTTCCGCCAGGCATTCCGTCAAAAGAAAAACGTAAGCGGGGCCTGAACCGGAAACCGCGGTCACAGCATCGATGAGCGCTTCATCCTCAACCCAAACGACCTCCCCGACCGCGCGCAGCAGGGCCTCGCAATTCGCTTTCTGAGGTGGTGTGACGTGCGCATTACCAACCGCCGCCGTGATGCCGCGCCCAATGGCGGCGGGTGTATTTGGCATGGCGCGAATGACAGCTGCACCCACAGCTAAATGCTTTGCTAAGCTTGCGATGGATTTGCCAGCAGCAATAGAAACAACGAGGGTCTTTGGCCCGGCGAGCTTGGCGAGCGGCGGGAAAACCTGATCCATAACTTGCGGCTTGACCGCTACAATGATGACGGCCGGAGCGGACGGAAGCGCTGTGAACTGGGCTTCAACGCGCAATCCGTGGCGCTTGACGAGATCGGCCGCGTCACTCGACAGAAGCGGTTCTTGCACAAATACCGATTTCGGATCGAGCCCGCGCGCGAGCCATCCCGAAAGCATCGCCGCGCCCATTTTCCCGGCGCCTGCAAGCAGTACCGGTCCGTCCAACGTTAAACTCATGACATCAAAACCGCGAAAGTAAGGGTAAGGATTACGCCCGGCCCTCGGTCTCGAACATGGTCGACACCAGTGCCTCACGGCTTTCCTTACCTGCCCAGACGACGAACTGGAAGGCCTGGTAGTAACGTTCGCAGCCTTCGAGCGCCGAGCGGAGCAGGGCTTCGCACTGGCGGGTCGTGGCCACCGTGCCGTTCAAGAGAAGCGCATGGCGGAACATCACCAAACCCTCCTGGGTCCACAAATCGAAGTGTCCGAGCCACAGCTGCTCGTTGATCTGAGCGACCAGGCGGTACATTTCGGCTAAGCGGTTTTCAGGTACTTTGAAGTCGAAGGCACAGGCCAAGTGCAGGGCTTCGAGGTCTTCGCGCCAATTGAGCGAGACGTGATAATCTGTCCAGGTGCCGGCGACGACCAATGTCAGTTCGTCCTCGCTCGCGCGGTCCGCTGCCCAATCGTGCGCTGTCGCAAGCTGCTCGAAAAGATCAATTGGATTGATGACGCGTTCGTAATTGCGTTCGGCCGTTGCCATTCAAAATCATCCTTTTTATGCACCCGGACAAAAGTGCGATGCCCGCGCGTTCGACGCGAAACGATCTGTGCCTTCAACCGTGGCCGCACGAAAACAGACGGCCTTCCGAGTCGCAAGGCGACGCCAGTCTTGTCCACGGTCAAAGTGGCAAAGCACGGGCAAAGCGGGCTTTTCCGCCTTAAAATGCCGGAAGGTGTTGAGAACTTACGCGTGACTGTGGATGGTGCACGCCTGCACTCGACGTGACTACAATGGAGTGGGCGCCTTTTGCCGACGCTCAAGAGCGCGCCGCTCGCCCGAACTTTGACTATACCATACCGAGCTTGGCTTCGAGTATCTTGATCCGCGCTTCCAGCCGCTCGTTCTCGAGCCGAGCCTTTTCCGCCATGGCTTTCACGACTTCGAACTCTTCGCGTTTGACCACGTCCATGCCCTGCATGAAGCGCTCGGCTTGACCTTTCATGATAATCTCAACTTCTTTCTTCATGCCGTCAGCGGCGCCGGCGGCATCAGTCATCAATTTTGCGAAGTCGTCGAAAATACGATTTGTGGTCTGGGTCATGTGCTTGCCGCCTACTGGATGATTGCAATTACCCGCAAATATGGCCTTTCGTGGCCGCGTCATCAAGGCACCATATCGCCGTCATGCTGGACGCTCACTTGACAGTTGGGTTCTCTTCCCGAAAAACCGCTTGCCCTACACTGGTTGCTCGACGCTGAGCTGCTAGACGGGTCGCCAGACGCCGCACGAGGACCAATGACCAGCTATTTCGCAGCTCTCACCTATCCTGACATCGGAACCGTCGCGTTTTCCATTGGCCCACTCCAAGTCAGGTGGTACGGCCTGGCCTATATGGCGGGTCTGATCCTTGGCTGGCTCTATATCAAGCACCTTCTCAAAGACATCCGGCTGTGGCGTGCCGGGACTGCCCCCTTATCAGACCTTCTGACCGACGATCTGCTGCTCTGGATCACGCTTGCAGTGATCATCGGCGGGCGCTTGGGACAGGTTCTGCTCTACGATCCGGGATATTATTTCAACCACCCCGCTGACATCCTGCAAGTCTGGAAAGGCGGCATGTCATTTCACGGCGCGCTGACCGGGTCGGGCATCGCAATTCTCCTCTTTGCGCGCCATTTCAAAGTTTCCGCGAGATCGGTCATGGATCTGTGCTGTGCTGCCGTCCCGTTCGGGTTGTTCTTTGGGCGCGTTGCGAACTTCATTAACTCCGAACATTGGGGCCGTGGAACTGATGCCGCCATCGGCATGGTGTTTCCAAACGGCGGATCCTTGCCGCGTCACCCGAGCCAGCTTTATGAAGCCGTGCTTGAGGGATTGGTGATGTTTATCATCCTGCGCATCGTAACCCACTCGATGCTCGGCCTCAAACGCCCCGGCTTCGTCACTGGCGTCTTCCTTGTTTGGTACGCCATCGCGCGCACGATCTGCGAATTTTTCCGCGAACCTGAGGCCGCGCACGCTTTGAACCTTGGCCCCTTAACGGCCGGGCAAATGTATTCGATCCCCATGCTGCTTCTAGGGCTTTGGTTTATCGCCACGGCCAGCCGCGAAAACCAACCGCAAAAGGCTGAAGCGTGACGTATGATCCCGAGCTTCGGCGCAGCACGCCTCTGGCCATCAGGCTCAAAGACGAAATCCGGCACAAGGGGCCAATAACAGTCGCCGACTATATGTCGCGCTGCCTGTGGGACGAAGCTCACGGCTACTATGCAACGAGGCTTGCCATCGGCCGGGACGGCGATTTCATCACAGCCGCCGAAATCAGCCAGACCTTCGGCGAAATCATCGGGCTGTGGGCGGGCGTTGTGTGGCAGCAAGTGTTGGGAGCGCCGAAAGGCCTTCAATTGGTCGAGTACGGGCCCGGCCGGGGTACGATGATGCGCGATGCGCTTCGTGCCGCGCGCGTCATCCCCGGACTATGTGAAGCAATGAAAGTTCATCTTGTCGAGATGAGTCCGGAATTGATCGCGGCCCAGCGCGAAGCCTTAAGCGACGCTACGGTTCCGATCCAATGGGGGCACAACCTCATCGGTTTTCCAACGCCTGCCATCATCCTTGCGAACGAGTTTCTCGATTCTTGGCCCGTCGAGCAATGGATCAAGACCGAAAGCGGCTGGCGCCAGCGCGGCGTCGGTCTCGACACGCGCGGCGAAATTAGCTTCGTCGAAATGGGTCTGCCATCGGCCGACAATAGCGCCGCATTACGATTTCCCGATGCTCAAGTCGGGGCACTCGTCGAAAATCAGCGGCTGGAACGATTGGCCGATGCCTTTCAAACGCTGGCCCGTAGCGGCCCCGTCACAGCACTCATCATCGACTATGGGTATGCAACAGCGGCCGCTGGCGATACTTTACAGGCAGTGCGCGAACACAAATATGAGTCGCCGCTGACGTCGCCCGGCGAGGCCGATCTTTCAGCTCACGTCAGCTTTTATGAACTCGCGAGTGTCTTGCATTCTTGCGGCCTCGCAATCGACGGCCCCGTGACACAAGCGGAGTTCTTGGGCTCATTGGGTATTATTGAGCGGGGCTCGCGTCTCATGCACGCCAATCCGGCCCGCGCAGGCGAAATCGAAACCGGTCTCGCCCGCCTCCTGGCACCCAACGGAATGGGAACGCGATTTAAGGCCATTGGCGTGCGGTCACCGCAATTGCCGCCGTTGCCTGGGTTTGGCTCGGCGAGTAGCGAGTAGCGAGTAGCGAGTAGCGAGTAGCGAGTAGAAGGGTTGCAAATTATATAACGTCATAGCACTGCCTATTCGCAATACGCTACTCACTATTCACAGATAACTGGCCACGGATCATGCTGTCCCCAATCGAAGCTGAAAACCTGAAGCAAATTCCCGGCATCCGGCACGGGTTTTTCACACGAGAGGGCGGCGTTTCGAGCGGTATCTACGCCGGGCTCAATTGCGGCCTTGGGTCCAACGACGATTTCGCGCTCGTTATTGAAAACCGGCGCCGAGTCGCCGGGCACCTCGGCGCAGACCACGGCGTCATTACGCTCTATCAAGTGCACGGAGCAACGGCGCTAACCGTTACCGGCATGGTACCGCGCGAAGGCATGCCAAAAGCCGACGCCGTAGTGACGGCAACGCCCAAACTGGCGATTGGCGTTCTGACCGCCGATTGCACGCCTGTGCTCTTTGCGGACGCCACGGCGCGCGTTGTAGGTGCCGCACACGCTGGATGGCGCGGAGCCGTCGCCGGTATCGTTGAGAGCACAATTACCGAAATGGAGCGCCACGGCGCACGCCGCCAGCATATCCGGGCCGCTGTTGGTCCAACCATTAGCCAGGACGCCTATGAAGTGGGGCCGGAGTTCGAAGCCGAGGTCGTCGCGCTGGACTTCGCGTATGCCCGCTACTTCCGCGTGCTACGATCCGGAGGCAGACCGCACTTCGATTTGCCGGGCTTTGTCGCCGGACGGTTAACAGCCGCAGGCGTGGGTTCGATTGAGATGACGACCCCCTGCACCAGGGCGAACGAATCGAAATTTTTCAGCTACCGGCGCTCCCAAGCGCTCAAAGAGGCCGATTACGGCCGACAAATCTCCGCCATTGTCGTGGCTTAACTGCACAATCCACAACGATTTATCCGATTTGGCCCTAATGTGGGGGCCTGAACACGATTACTAACGCGCCCCATCTGGACGGGCACGCTCCAGCTGATTTACAGGTGCAGGTGTGGGTACCGGTAGTTTATGTATCAGGAGTTCAAGGCCGCAGTGTTTGTACGTCGGTCGCCGGAAAAGTTCGGGTAGACAAACGGGGGATGTCGCCGTGACGACCTTAAACTCTGCTGACGTGGCCAACCGCTACGCCAAACCATTTCGAAGCATGGTCCTGACGTCGATCATGGCTTTGGCACTCGCTGGATGTGAAACTGGCAGCAATCTCTTGAGCGGCGTTGGAGATTCTTCCGCGCCACAAGCGGCTCTCGCTAATCCAATCACGCCTCCGCCGGGCAATACCCAGACAGCGAAATTAGAAATCGCACCTGTGATTGGCGCACCTGAAAGTGTCTCTCGAGACCTCCAGGCCCAGCTCACAACCGCTATTGAGCGCAACAAGATATCGGTAGCCCGCGGCCCAAGCGGCAAGGGCGAATATACCTTGCGCGGCTACGTCGTGGCGGCGCGCGAGAAAACCGGCTCAAAGATTTCCTATATCTGGGATGTCACCGATCAGACCGGCAAACGCGCCAATCGCATCACGGGCGAAGAACTGGCGGTTGGCTCGCCTTCGGCCGATCCGTGGTCAACCGTTAGCCCGCAGATTGTGCAGGCTATCGCCGACAAGACGGCGGCACAGATCACCACGTGGCACCAAGGCATCGCTGGCACGCCAGTCGCAAGTAACGCGGCTTCTTCCGTAACCCCGGGTAGTGCGGCGGCAACCACCGCCGCAACCCAAGCAGTTGCTACAGCCGGGCAAGCGCCGGCTGCTGCTGCGATCGCCAAAAATGCCGTCGCGACGGCTCCAGCGCCAGCGGCAACGACAGCCGCTCTTACTCCTTCGGCAGCAACAGCCGCGACAACGGGCAGCATCGAGTCACCTGGGGCTTCTATAACAACCGTTCCCTTGGTCACCGGCGCTCCTGGCGATGGCAGCCAGTCGCTGACAACCGCAATCCAGCGGGAGCTCACAAAGAACGGCGTCGCCTTGACCAACGCACCGGCAGGCCCTTCTTATAAGGTCGAGGGCAAGGTCGTGATGGGCCAGGGTAAAGACGGCAAACAGCCGATCCAGATCGACTGGAACGTGCTCGACCCGAAAGGCAAGAAGCTCGGCACTGTGTCTCAGAAGAACGAAGTGCCGCAAGGTTCGCTTGACGGCACATGGGGCAAAACGGCTGATGTTGCGGCCGCTGCTGCGGCGCAAGGTATCGTCAAGCTTCTACCCGCCAACAAATGAGGCTGGCAGAACCGTTTCGACGTCAGGTTTAACTGCGTATTCAGTGATTAACGAGATTAGCAGGCCCGGGCGGTTGCCACCACCGGGCCTGCTTGCTAGAAGCCGCTTGAGAGACGCCAGTTTGGGCCCGTTCGGGGGACATGTCATGCCCTTTGATGCCCGGGACGGAGACGCCCCTAAAGCGAGCCGGGGAATAAACGCAGTGAAGCTTGTCGCCGGCAACAGCAACCGCCCACTCGCCGACGCGATCAGCGCATACTTGAAACTCCCCTTGACCAAGGGACAAGTGAAGCGCTTCGCCGACCTAGAGATCTTCGTCGAGATTCAAGAAAACGTACGCGGCCAGGATGTCTTCGTGATCCAATCAACGTCGTTTCCGGCAAACGACAACTTGATGGAACTCCTGATTCTGGTTGACGCCCTGAAGCGCTCATCCGCGCGGCGCGTAACGGCAGTCGTCCCATACTTCGGCTACGCCCGCCAGGATCGAAAACCTGGCCCGCGCACGCCCATTTCCGCCAAGCTCGTCGCCAACATGATCGAACGCGCGGGCGCCGACCGCGTTCTGACCCTAGACCTGCACGCCGGACAGATTCAGGGCTTCTTCGACATTCCGACCGACAATTTGTTCGCAGCCCCTGTTATGACGCGCGACATTGAAGAGACGTTCGGCAAGTCGGACGATCTCGTGGTCGTCTCGCCCGACGTTGGCGGCGTCGTGCGCGCACGCGCACTTGCCAAGCGCATCAACGCGCCAATCGCCATCTGCGACAAGCGCCGCGAAAAGGCCGGCGAGAGCGAAGTCATGAACGTCATCGGCGAAGTCGACGGCAAACGCTGCATCTTGATCGACGATATCGTCGATAGCGGCGGCACGCTGGTGAATGCGGCCGAAGCGCTCTTGAAGAGCGGCGCAACGGAAGTTTCCGCCTACATCACACACGGCGTGCTCTCCGGCGGCGCCGTCAATCGCATTCAGAACTCGCGGCTGAAATCACTCGTCATTACGGACTCAATTTTGCCGACCGAGGCAATCAGAACCGCCAAGAACATTCGCGTCCTCTCGATCGCCACACTCATCGGCGAGGCAATCGCCCGCACTAGCCGCGAGGAAAGCGTCTCAAGCCTGTTTTATTGATCTTGTCGCGCGCGCATCGGTACCGCCCGAATTGGTTCCGGCTTAAGGAGTGTCGATCGGAATGCGGCTTCTCATTACAGGTTCTCACGGACAAGTCGCCCGGTGTTTTCTTGAAGCAGCGCCCGCCAATCCCAAGATTACCGCATGTGCCATCGGCCGGCCAGCGCTTGATATCTGCAACACGCCCACGATCGAACGCGCTATTTCCGACATTCAGCCCGATGTCATCATCAACACAGCAGCTTATACGGCCGTCGATGATGCTGAAGGCGAGCCGGAGCGTGCGCACGCGTTGAATTGCGACGGTGCGCGCCTTTTGAGTGAAGCCGCAAACCGCCGCGGCGTTCCTATCATCCACCTTTCGACCGACTATGTATTCAACGGACGCAAGTCCTCAGCCTATTTGGAGACCGATGCGACGGCGCCTGCGTCAGTCTATGGTCGCACCAAGCTCGACGGCGAACGCGCGTTAGCAGCCGCTAATCCCAAACACATCATTCTGCGCACAGCCTGGGTCTACAGCCCATTTGGCAAGAACTTCGTCAAAACGATTTTGAACAATGCGGCCAAGGGCAACCCCTTGCGCGTAGTCGAAGACCAGATCGGCAGCCCGACCTACGCGCCACATCTTGTTGAGGCAATTCTCCGCATCGCAGAACAGATAACCGGGCCTGCCGCGAAAACCGATGCCTGGGGCATCTATCACGCCGCAGGTCAAGGTACAGCCAGCTGGTTTGAAGTTGCGCGCGAGATTCTGGCCCGTTCAAAAGACGCAGACGGACCGCAAACGGCGCTCTCCGCCATCGGCACCGATGGATATCCGACGCGCGCAGTGCGCCCGAAGAATTCCATCCTCGATTGCTCGAAGCTCAAACGCACCTTCGGCGTCGAGCTGCCGCATTGGCACGACGGCACGAAGCTCTGTGTCGAGCGACTGCTTGAGAGGCAAGCCACCTAACATCTCGCAGACTGTTATGGAATGACGCCCGCCGGAATAACCGGCGGCACATAAGTCAACGTCCCGGCAAAGAACCAGAGCAGGAACAGCACCACCGGCACGTGAATGACGAACTGCAGGAACGTGAAGCCGACGATCTCGCGCGCCTTCATGCCCAAGATGCCAAGCATCGGCACCATGAAGAGAGGGTTGATGAGATTGGGCAAAGCTTCGGACGCATTGTACACCTGCACCATCCAGCCGAGATGCACCTTAAGCTCGTTGGCCGCTTGCATCACGTAAGGAGCTTCGAGAATCCATTTGCCGCCGCCCGAAGGCACGAACAGCCCCAGGAACGCTGAATAAATGCCAATCACGACAGGGAACGTACTCTGCGTCGTCGTGCTGATGAAAAAGTGCGCGAGCTGATCGGACACGCTTACTCCCGCGGCATTCTTGGCGCCCGTCAAGATCATCGCGATCGATCCATAAAGAGGATACTGAACGAGAATGCCGCCAACCGCCGGCATCGATTTTGAAACCGCATTCAGGAAGCTTCGCGGGCGCCAGTGCAGCAGTATGGCGAGCGTGATGAAAACAAAGTTATAGGTGTTGAGGCTGGAGATGAAGGTGATGGCGGCTGCACCTGCAGAGCCCAACGCGCCCCATTGCATCGAAAATTCACGCACTGCCCACAGGATTCCAAGCGCCACCAAAACAAGCGTCATTAGCGGCGAATACTCAAGCCACTCGGCTGGCCTCGAAGGCTTCGTAACCTCGTGCGAGGCCCGGCCGATGTCGGCGCCGAGGTGTTCCGCTGTGACGGCATTCGCCGCCGAGGGTGCGGAGAGCCAAGCGATGATCACAGACAGCACGAGAATGATCGCGCACATCACCATCGACTGCCAGAGGAAGATCGTATCGGTGAGCGGGATGACGCCGGTGATTTTAAGAATGTTCGGCGGCAAGCTTTTTTCGTTCGCCTGCAATAGTGCAGCAGACGACGACAGCCCGAGCGCCCATGTTGCCCCTAACCCCAAATAGCCGGCGGCACAGGCCGCGCGGATATCCATGTTGAGTTCCGGCCTACGCGCGCAGGCCCTGACGAGAAACGCGCCGAAGATCAAACACAGCGCCCATCCGATCAGCGACACGAGCATGCTCATGGTGGCGATAAAGGCCACCGCACCGCGCCCGGTTTTTGGAATGCCGCTCAGCCAGTCGATGGCGCGGGCGACAGGCGGTGATATAGCGACGACATAGCTCGCCACCACCATGAAGACCATCTGGAACGTGAAAGTGATGAGGCTCCAGTATCCGTCGCCGAACGATTTGCCGATGTCGGAGGGCGACGCCCCATTGAGCAAAGCGGCAAGCGCCACAATCGCGACCGCGATCACGCCGAAGATGAAGGTATCGGGAAACCATCGCTCGGCGACGGCCGCAAAGCGCAACGCCGTGCGCTCCATGGCCCCTTGCGATTGTGTTGTGGGCGAATGAGTTGCAGGACTATCTTTCTGCTGCTGCATGGCGATCCCCCAGATTTTCGAACGATCATATACCTCGTCTTGCGGTTCTGCGCGCGCCTTCAAAGGACTTAAAAAGCCCAAATTCCATGGGGACAGTGGCGCGGGGCCAACACCGGATGCGGGCCGGGGTGTAGGCAGCCACACGGGGATCAGTTACATTTCGCGCTCAGTGTGCGCGTATTGACCGGGAAAGCTAGGGAAATGGCTCGCTCACGATTGCTCGTTGCCAGTGCATGGGTTGCTCTTGCATGGATGGCGTCGATATCCGCTGCGTCCCTGCCGTCGTCTGCCGAATGGGTGCCCAAACCGATTACGCCCGAGGCCGCAAACAGCGCGAGCCCGAGTGGCGCGAGCCCAAGCGCGGCAAAAATCGAAACGGGTGCCATTCCAGCGCCCGATGCGCTCATCCCCGATCCCTTAAGCGCCGCCTTGCGCCTGGAGCTCGGCACGGCCGCCGCCGCCGCCCCAACGGACGAAGACCAGCGCGAGTCTGCGGCCCTTGCAGCGTTCTACGAGAGCCGCAACGCGGCGCCGCTGTGGGTCACGCCTGCGGGCCTCAACGACAAGGCCAAATCGGCAATTGCGGAATTTGAGAATGCGGGCGCTTATGGCCTCGACGCCAAAGCGTTCGCTCTTCCGGCCGCAACCAATGACACGACGCCCGAAAATCTGGCCGAGGCCGAACTGAAGCTTTCGTCCGCTACGTTGCTCTATGCCCGGCATGCGCGCGGCGGACGCATCATGAAGCCGGCCGAGCAATTGAATTCCAATCTCGATAGGAAGCCGCAGCTACTCGATCCGAAACTCGTTCTCGACGGCTTAGCTGCCAACGACGACGCGGGCGCGCATCTGAGATCGCTGCATCCCAAGCACCCGCAATTTGAAAAGCTGCGCCAAGCCTACATCGCCGCGCTTGGTGCAAAAACGGGAAGCACGGACAAGCCTCTCAACGCCGCTGCCAAGCGCCTACGCGCCAACATGGAGATGTGGCGCTGGATGTGGGACGACATGGGCGAGGTCCACGTCTTTAACAACATCCCCGAGTTCATTCAGCGTGTCTACAAAAACGGCGAAGTCATCCGCTCGGAAAAAATCGTCGCCGGAATGCTGGATAAGCAGTCGTCGATTTTCTCCAGGCCCTTGAAGCACGTCGTTTTGAGACCGCAATGGCGTGTGCCTGAATCAATCAAAGTCCATGAACTCTGGCCGAGCCTGCGCCGCGGCGGCGGCCTCATGCGCCAATACGGTCTTCAACTTGAGACCAAAGACGGCAAGCACCTCGACTGGCGCAAGATCGACTGGAGCAAAGATGACATTCGCAAATACGAGGTCACCCAGCCGCCTGGCGGCATCAGCGCGCTTGGCGTCGTGAAGTTCTCATTCCCCAGCCAACACACGATTTTTATGCACGACACGCCCGACAAATGGATGTTCCGCAGTGCGCAGCGCGCCTTGAGCCACGGCTGCTTGCGCGTTCAAAAGCCGGTCGAACTCGCCGAAATCATGCTGCGCGAAGGTAACGGCTGGACGCGCGAGAAAATGCTGGAGCAGATGAAATCTGGCCCGCTTAACAACGAGGTCGAGATTGAGAAGAAAATCCCGATCCACCTCGTCTATTTCACGGCCTGGGTTGACGACAGCGGTAAGACGAAATTTTTCGGCGACGTCTACGGCCACGAACGGCGCGTCACGCAGGCGCTCGACGGCGATTGGGCAAAAATCGCCAAGGGCCGCGATCACCTCGCAGCCCCGCAGCCGAACTTTAACCCCAAAGCCCCCGTGCCACAAGTCGCCCAGCAGCAGCGCCGCCGCAAGCTGGAGACGACGGGCGGCATCATCAGCGATGCTTTGGGCTTGAGTTTTTGAGGGACGGCACGCGGTGCTCGCGCAGCTTCCTCCACCCGCGTCCCCGGCCGAGCGAGCGCCGCGTGAGCCAAGCGAGCGGAGAGTCGGGGTCTTTCCAGTGCGATTGCATGCACCGCTTGGAGCCACCCCTCGCGCGGTAAAGATCCCGGATAGCCGCATTGTCTCGCCGACGCTCAACGCGACTTCCGGGAACACGTGTGGAGTGAGCTTCGCGCGTTACGCCGAGGGCTACACAAAGAACGTCATCCCGGCCACGAGCCCGCGCGACGCGCGGGATCGTGTCTCGGGCCGGGACCCATCCAAGCATCGAATTGAACTATGCGGATGCCTGGACAGGCCCCGGCCTATTCCCTCGGCATCGCAGATGCGATCCCTCGGCGCCGGGGTGACGCTGTGGGGAGATTGCGCGCAATCATGCGTATGGGTTTCATGCTAACGTATTTTGCAACGCCGCCGAGCGAATCACGAGGTCAAGAATGACGTCACTAAAGGACTACCTCAGCCCGTTTGGCCGAATTGGACGCGGGGAATACGCCTGGCGAATGACGGCGGCAACGATGATTTGGGGCGTTGCGTTCTCGGCTGCGTATATCAGTGGCGTGCCTGCTGATTTGATAAAGTTACTATCTGTTGGGATAGTCATTCTCCTGTATCTATGGCTGTCACTTGCGGTGCAGCGAGCGCGAGACATAGGGTATTCTCCGACCATCGCCGCAGGGTGTTTTCTGTTCTGTTTTTTCGTACTTCCGATCGTTGCAAAGAATGCCTGTTTGATGCTCTTTGCTGCTGATCCCGTCTGTACTGATAGCGCACTTCCCAAATTTGGATCGTTGGTCATAGTTCTGTTTTTTTTGATCCTGTGCTCGCAACCCTCTAATTCGTTCGAGAAGCGGCAACGACAGCGCGGTAGGGCGCAATAGGTTCGCGCCCTTCACTTGCGCGAACCGTATTGCGCCGGATGGCGGCACGCAGTGCTCGCGCAACTCGCTCCACCCGCGTCCCCGGCCCGCTGCGCAAGCGCAGCGTCGCCGCGCAGAGCCGGGATCTTTAACGGTCGCAGTTGCCGAACATGGCGCCACACTCAACCGTGAAAGACCCCGGATGAGCATCGCAAAGCCGATTGGCTTTGCTGCTCTCCGGGGACGCGGGTTGAAAGAGGCGCGCGAATTTCGCTCCACGTGCTTGGGCGGGCCTTCGCCGCGCCGAAGCGAAGCCCGACGCTTCGTCCGACGTTGTGGCTGTCGGGCTTCACCCATCTATCACGCGCTTCGCGCGAGTGGGGCTCAGCACCGGCCTTCGACCCGCACGGCCCACCTAATTGCCTATTGCCTTTAACGAAGCAAAATCAATAAACTAACACGCCGTTGCACTCTTCCCGAAACCCCAGTATAACCCCGCCATCTCATGAATACCTTATGAGACGCCGCCCGGCACCCTTGGAGGCCGGCTTGCGGCTATTCCGGTTGCCCACACTTAAAGGGCAACCCAACACCCGGAGAACTGCCATGTCTGAGCTCACATCGCTCAAGGCTACGGCGCGTCCGCGTGCAGGCAAGGGGGCCGCACGCCAATCGCGCCGCGACGGAAACGTACCAGCCGTAATCTACGGCGACAACAAGACCCCTGAAACGATTGCCATTGATTACAGCACGCTGTGGAAGCAGGTCATCAAGGGCCACTTTACTTCGACCGCGTTCGAACTCGATGTCGACGGCAAGAAGCACATCGTTCTCGCCCGCGACCTGCAGGTCGATCCCGTGCGCGATATGCCGATCCACGTCGACTTCCTGCGTGTCGGCAAGGATGGCATCATCTCGGTCTCGGTCCCGGTGCGGTTCGTCAATGAAACGCTTTCGCCTGGTCTGAAGCGCGGCGGCGTCTTGAACATCGTGCGCCACGATATCGAAGTCTTCTGCAACTACGCCACGATCCCGCGGTTCTTCGAAGTCAACCTCGAAGGTCTTGAGATCGGCCGCGCCATCCACGTCTCTGCGATCAAGATGCCGGACGGCATTAGCCCGGTCATCAAGAGCCGCGATTTCACAATCGCGACGATTGCCGGCGCTCTCAAAGGCGACGACGAAGCGACAGCAACGGCAACGGATGCAGCAGCAGCGCCCGCCGCAGCCGATGGCAAAGCAGCTCCCGGCGCTCCCGCTGGCAAGGGTGCTCCTGCAGCGGCAGCTGGCAAAGGCGCGCCTGCAGCGGCAGCCGGCAAGGGTGCTCCTGCAGCGGCAGCCGGCAAGGGTGCGGCACCTGCCAAACCCGCTGGCAAGAAGTAATCGTCATAACCAAACCGGCGCGGAATATGTCTGCGCCGGTTCTCTCGCCCGGGGACGCCCATGAAGCTCTTCGCC
>JAYSVT010000351.1:0-3154 GCA_043718455.1 Hyphomicrobium sp. | reverse complement strand
AAAGGGAAATGTCTTTGAGAACCGTCTTGCCCCCCGGATAGGTCTTGGAGAGCTTGTGCATGTGGTAGACGTACTGATGGGCTGCGGCCATGGAAGGCGCCTCTTTGGTTCGCAAGTTGCGTGATTTGGCTGCCTTCTAACCCATTGTTCGCCGTGGCTCAACGTTGCTGTGGTCAGCCGCACCAAACGGCTGTATTGACAGCAATGATGTCAATGACTACAATTTGAGGATGGCTGTTATCACCATCCGAAATCTTCCCGACGAGGTCCGCGCCCGATTGCGCATCCGTGCGTCCCGTAATGGCCGGAGCACGGAGGCCGAGGCACGCGCGATCATCGCCAGCGCCGTCAATGCGCCATCGCCCGAGGAAATGCCGGAAGCGGTCGCACGCATCCAAAACTGGATCGTGCAGTCCAAGAAAAAGCGGCCCAAACTTGAAGGCGAGGGCAAAGTCGATGCCTTTCTCAGAGACCGGCGGCGGAACGCTATCAAGGAAGCAATCGACGACGGCTTCCACCCCAGGCAGCTTTTTCGCGGCGAATTCTCGCGTATCGCCTCCGAAGCAGACTGGACGCCGGATTATATCGATCAGCTTGTCAAGAAAAACGCGCCGTGATCGTACTCGACGCCTCTGCGCTGCTGGCACTGCTGCTCAAAGAGCCGGGGCATGAAAAAGTCGCAGCGCGCCTCAACGGTTCGTTGATTTCTTCTGTCAATTTCAGCGAAGTCCTCGCGCGGTTGGGCCGTGATCGCATTGCGCCAAGTACAGCCGCACCGCGCATAACCGAACTCGGGATAACGGTCGTCGCATTCGATGAAGCTCAGGCGATCATTGCGGCGGAAATTCGCGAATTCGCGCGAGCGGCGGGCTTGGGACTAGCGGATTGTTGTTGCCTTGCTCTCGCACTCAGTGAACAGCTCCCCGTGTTGACTGCGGATCGCATCTGGAAAACTTTGGGATTAGGGCTTCAAATAGACCTGCTTCTCTGAACGAGCATATGCGGCTACCACGCCGGATTTCTGACGCCGGTAAAGAAATAAACGCCAAGACCGACGGTGAAGATCAGCCAGCCCCAAAGCGTATGCTCAATCCACACGGCCCAGAACGAGCGCGTCGTGTAATAGCGCCACGCGAACAACATGCCGCCCGCGAATGTGAGCGCAAACGCAATCCAATTACGAAACAGGATATGCGCGAAGGCGAACACGGCGCCGTTAGCGAGGATCATCGTCCGGCGGCGCGAAAAGAGCGTGCCGTACCTGTGAAAGAAGAAGACGCGGTAGACGAACTCCTGCGCCAGTACGGACGTGAAGGGATAGAGCACGAGCAGCTTCAGCCAGCGAGTCGAACGCGTGCGGGGTAACTCGAAAAGCCGCTCTGGAATCACTGTTGCAACCCATGCCGCCAGTAAGCCGCCGAAGATCACGAAAATTATGAGAATGGAAAACAAGGTTTCGCGGGAGATCTTCGTCTTGAATTCGTGGCCAAGCTTAAATGTGGGATCGAAAAACAACAGAGCCAGCATGAGCCCGAGCACCGGCGGCAGCGCATAGTAGAGCGGCACAGAGTGATCGTAGACGACATAACGCATCACGAGCGGCGCCAGCAAAAACAGGATGCCGAACTCGGCAATGAGACGGAGACGGCGCGCGTCATCCGGACGGCGCAAATCCACGGTACGCGGCAGCGTTCCGGCGGCGGCAAATTGTTTGCCAGTAAAACCCAATATCCGTGCCGGCCGCATACCTGTTGCGTCCTCGTTCATCGTTCAGTAACGACGGCCGCCGCTTACCGCGATCTTTGGCGTGCCATCCAGCGGCTTTCGATCTCGCCAGCAATAACGCTTGCGGCGTCGACTGGTTCAAACCGCCACTTTAGCGAAAGTTCGTTTGTATCTGGCAAACGCCGCGTCATGCCTTTGGCTTCAAGCGCTTGATGATAACGATCAAACTTGGCGCTACCGCCCGTGGGATAAAAAATATAGATCGGACGGCCGGTTGCAGCGGCTTCTCCGGCCATATTCACACTGTCGGCGGTGACCACAAACGCATCCGCGTGCGCCAGAATACTTGGATAGGGGTTATCGCCCGCCCCATTCCAGAACAAGCGCGGTAAGCCAATCGTTGCCGCATCGATGGCTGCAGCAAGCGCGGGCGGAGTGCGCCGCGACGGCGTGAGCATAAGTCCGGCGCCGCTTTGCGACAGGCGCGTGAGAGCTGAGATAAGTCGCGCCTCATCAGCCGGCGTGTAGCGATAGTCGCCGTTGGGACCGCCGATCAAAACGGCAATCCTGGGATAGGGCAGCGCTGCGATCTCGGCCGGCGTAGCGCTGCGCAACTCTGAAAGGCGCCCGGGCGAAAAGCCGTGCGGCGACGTCATCGTCGTGATCACGTTCGCGCCGCGGCGCGTGTCATGCTCCGGCACCCAAAAGAGATCGGCACTCGAGTCTCGCGTTTTCGGATCGAGCAGGATGACCGTGAACGTCTCCTCGCCCGCGAGGCGCTTCAAGGCGCGAATGTAGGGCGTCGTCAAACGCCCCGTTGCAAAAGCGATGGCGGGCCACGGCGGAGCGAACGGCGAACCGGGTTGCCCAAATTTTTCACGCCCCGAAACCGCGCCCCACGGCGCCAGGGCCTTGGCAAGACCGCGCGGCGCCACGCGCTTGATATCAACCTTAACGCCGAGTGCGTTCGCCACGCCCAGGCATTGCACCTCGTGCCCGGCCTTCCCATCGGAAATGATCCACGCACGCTGCCCTTCCAGAGGGCGCAGAGCGGTTTTTGACTCGAGTGGCGGGGTGGCTGGCATGGGCCCGTTGTGACGCTCTAAGATGCCTCTGTCGAGCCCTGAAGTAATCAGCGGTCGGAGAAAGAAATGGATTGCAAGACAGCGTCAATCATCCCTGATATTACAGACACCGTTTACCATTCCGTTTACCCTCCGAAGGCCTGCCCATGCCCATCGAACTCGACGCCCTGGACTGGCGCATCCTGAAGGAACTGCAGGCCGATGGGCGCATGACTAACATCGCGCTTGCGACCACGAACGTTCTATCACCCGGAGTCAAAGAAGACCGTCAGCCTGGAGAACGCTCTCAGCTACTACGCCTGGCACTGCCGCCATCACACGGCGCAGATTCTCTGGCTGCGGGA
>JAYSVT010000036.1:0-7999 GCA_043718455.1 Hyphomicrobium sp. | reverse complement strand
ACGCCGGTCGCGAAGCCCGCCAATGAAACCGACCAACTCGACCAACTCGTCCTCGAAAGGTTTGGAAAAACCAAATTCGAAATTTCAGCTGTTGATCGGCGCCGGTACCATGACGCTCTCAGGCCTGAATTGACAAAAGGCAACGTCCTTGCTGAACGCACAATTGATGCCGCCAAGGCTCAAGAGAGCGCTGGACGTCAACTTGATCCAGCACAACGCATAGCAAAGCATCGTGCAGAAGCTGCGCTCAAAGCGACCGGATAACAGAGAGATCGCGGCGTCTTCCCTACGGGGTTGGCGTCGCAGTGAGATAGACCATGACAAACAGTCGCGACGCCTACGACCGCTTCAACGAGAACTCGAAACCAGTGCTCTCAAAAAAAGAGCAGGCTGACGTTGACGCCCTGTTGTTTGATTTCATGATTAGAAAAGGGTGGGCTGTAGTCGAGGCGGATGGATCCATAACGTACAAGGGAATACCAGAGGAGGCGCCGACAGAAGTTGAACGCATCGGTGCACCCTCGGGTGCTACCGGCGCGGCGGCGATACTGGCGACGCTACCAAGGGCCGCAAGTTTGAAAGACAGAGTAAAGGCGTTGCTCCTAAGTGATCAGTTTACGTCAACGCAAATCGTAATCGCCCTCCAATGCAGTTCCGCGCTGGTATCGATAGCACGCCGTGAGTTGATCAACGCCAGCGAGTCCGGCCTGCTACCCGGCGTGACGTTGCCTGAAAGCGTCGTCAACGCGAGAAGCCGTGCCTTCCGTGATCCTGAAAAACGCCGCAGACCCGATATGGTCGGCATGGGGCCGGGGCATCCTATGCGCAGGCTGGCAGAAGCGACGGGACAAGATTTGTCATCGCTGATGAGCGACGTAGCAGCACATAGACTGGGGAGAAGGTACCAGCCACCGGGGGAAGCGGAGCGTGTGGCGCTTGGCGATGAGATAGCCGCTGATAGGAAACGTATCGAGTGCGAAGAACGCGACGACGTTGTTGCAGCTGTAGTGCCCACGCCTGAGAAGAAAGCTCCGGCGAAGAAACGAGGGCCGCGCACTTTTAAATATACTGGGAAGCCGCCTCCTCCCCCTTGTGACGACAAGTAAGGGGAGCACGGGACATGGGGAGAAAGTTACAGAAAGGACCTTTGAAATATCGCAATCATCAGAAGTGGCGAATCGAGAACGCACAAATGTTGAAGGCGTGGGAGAAGTACGGCGACGCGACGCGCGTTTCACTTGAGATCGGAATGCCTGTCAGCTATGTGCGATACGGGCTGTGGAGATTGTGGGGAATTGGTGAAAGACCTCTTTGGCGTCAAGGGGAATAACGGCGCGTCAGAACTAACAACATTCACCGCGTGAATGGTGCGCCGCCCCTACCGCTCTGTCAGCACGGGCATTTTTTGTCCCCAGCCCAGATGTTTCCTTTTCGTTCCCCGCGTGCTATCTGCCACCTGATGTACGAAAAGCGCGACACAGAAGCCGATCTTGAACAGGACGTTGCCTACGCTCTGTCGCAGTCAAGCCTTCGTCCCAAGGGCGGAATTTCCGCGTGCGGAAGTACGGCGCGGAAGTTGGTTGAGTATCTGAAATTGTGTAGGTGGAAGTTTGAACGGGAGCCGCCTGCGGAGATGCACGGGAGTTCCAAACCGAAAGTGGGGCAGATTGAACTTTTTTGAGAAGCCTATTGAGGCAATCACTGTTGACGATCTGAATTGGCTGATCTCTGCGGAAGTCCAGGAAAGTCAGGACATCGATTACAAGCGGGAACTATCGGGCGAGAAGAGCGCCCCTGACCCGTGGCAAAGCACAGGAGAGAAGATAAATGGCGCGGCTGTTGCCGCACTCGTAAAAGAGCTTGTTGCTTTTGCAAACACCCAGGGCGGAAGCCTCATATTGGGAATGGATCAAACTGAGGAGGCACCTCCGCGTGCGAAGTGTATTGAACCTATACGTAGCGTCGCTGACCTCGCAGAGATTTTGAAGCGGCGCTGTCGCGACAATATTGAACCTCCGCTTTACGGCCTCGACGTAAGGCCACTGATTACCCAGGAGGATGGTGCAGGTGTAGTTGTCTTTCGTGTCGCCTCAAGTCCTCACGCGCCTCATAGATCCAAATGTGATAGACAGTGTTATCTTCGACGGAATGACGATTCGGTGCCTATGACGATGGATGACATTCAGCGCCGAGTAGTCGAGATGAGTCAGCGTCAACAGACACTCGACAGTCGATTTAAAGCCCTTGCGCTACCCCCAGACGCGACGCCCCATATTGTCAAAAAACCACGCATTTCCATGCGGGTTTTGGCGTTACCCGAAGCGCCATTTTTCGTACCTAAGATTCATAAACTCAAAACCGCCAAGCCCAAAATTGTACCGATACCCGTGCGCGCAACCGATGGCGCAAAATACTCGGGCACGTTCCTATGTTCAGCCCATAACTGGGAACCAATCTTGCGGGGCAGCGAAGTTGTCGAAAAGTCCACTGATAGACGAACGGCCACACTAAGGATTTTCTCTGACGGCTTAGTGCAGTTCGATTGGAGCATCAACGCGCCTGATGATGAAAATCACCGGGGCATTTCCTTTGAGTGGTTTATCGGCCTCTTCGGCAATGCGTTGTTGGCAATCGAACGAATGCGCATGACGGCACGCACCCCTTCGGCGGAATACTCAGCAGAATTCCAACTAGCCGTTTACGGCAACCATTTTCCACTTTGTGACTACGGCAATGGTCAAATGTCGGTCGAAAATTATCGCTTCAAAGAAGGCGTCCAAACCCTGGGGCGCTACCCAGTATCTGGCCGGGATAGCTTTGACGAAATCACGAGGTCACTAGAAACGGACGCCTATAACTTAGCCGGGAAAGACAATCCGGAACTTACTTCGTTCGATTATTCCAATGCGCTTGCAGGACTTGATGCGGATTTTAAGAGTTGATGACACGACGGTTGGCGTAGGTGTCCCAAATCCAGGCCGGTAAGCTTCACCCGTTGCATCGCCGCGTTTCGAACCTTCAACAGTTCCATATCTTCTTGTTCAGCGACAAAGTTTAGTCCGTATCGGCCCGCCTGTCCTTCTAGAACATGCCCCACTAGGCGCTCGCGTACGTCACTATCGACACCTGACCGCGTTGCGGCGGCGATAAACGTGTGTCGAAACGAGTGGTAGGATGTTTTTTCCGTCTTGATCTTGAACACCTTCAACAGCCGCGTGAACCACTTCGACGGCGCGTCCGAATGGCGCCCTGATGAGTGCTGTGGAATTCCAGGGAATATCCGCCCTTCACGGGTGCGGACAAAGTCTAGGAATCCGCACTCTAAAAGACCGCTGTGAAGCGGAATGTTTCTGATTGCTGGGCTCAATACCGTCTTAGGGTTTTTCTTCAACCGCATCTCACGTGTGAGGGCGATGTAGTTTACACCGTCGTGTTCGCGGATGTGTCCCCGCGTCAACTGACACAGTTCGTTCAAACGCGCGCCCGTGAAGAGACCTAACAACGGAAGCCAAAACTTTTCTGAGTCCCGTAGGACGTGCGGCCCGGCTTCTTGCCAAAACCGGTCAGATTTTGCGCCTGTGAAGGGTGGCGTTTTGAATATCTTGTTGAGTTGATCGACGCTGAAAGGGTGGCGCTCATCATTTGCGTCGTTTGCTTTTTCAACACGGAAGTTTTCGACCGGGTTTCTGATCTCGAATTCCGCGAACTCAGTTTTAGCCCAACGGAAGAACTGCCCGACAATTGTAAGCTTGCCGTTACTTGTCTCAGCGTCTTGTACGGATAGGCCGTGTTTCTTCGAGTATTCCGCCGCGTCTTTAATAGACAGCGCGCGTGTTGCTTTGAGCTTGCGCCAATTGGCGGGCAGCGTTGTCAGTATGTCTTTGTAATCACGGCCATGCGCGGGTGTGTATGAGTTTATAGCGTGACGCCCGGTGACTTCCCCGAAGTCGAGTAGAACGCGTTCACACTCGTTGCGGCGCTCCGGTGCCCAGCGTTTGCCATCACCCTGATTTAGCCACTTTTTCAGCACTTCGTCGAAGGTTGGACCCTCTTGGGATGAAGTCGTAGAGGCAGGCGCCGCGTCTGGCGTGTTGGTAGTTGCCTCTAAGGGTATTTCGATATCCCGCAACACACGCAATTCGGTCGCCATAAGGTCAAGCGCCAACGTCACGCGGTCGTTATAGGTAAGTGCCGCGTCTGTCAGGAGCAAGAATTCCGCGCAATCAGATATCATGTGTGAGCGCTCTAACGCTTCCCGGCGCGTGTCATCAGAGACGGAAATGAGATTGTAGACGGCGCCTTCAATCGTGAGTTTGCCGTCGTTGATGGTATCGTTCCAGAATGACAACCTGGACGTACTAGCAGCCTGCGTCTTGGCGTCGTGCCAAAAAGTTGTGGGGTCCTTCTTGGCGCGGGTGAGTGTGGCGTGTCGCTGTAGGCGTTCCTCGTCTACGCGGCGGCTGTAGTAATCCTGGCAGAGTTTTCGCCGCTGGGTCTGCGTTAGCCTGTTAGGTACAGGCGCGCCGGGTGATATAGCCGTACAGCCCTTCAAATCCGCGCGGTGCTTGTCGAAGTCCGCCTGTATTGATTTCAGGGCGTCGGGATAGCGGCGTACAGCTTCGGCCTTGTCTCGCGTTCCCAAACTCTTAACGACTTCACGTTTGTTGTATGTACCGGCGATGTCCTTTGGAACCCGGAACCTAACTTCATAGGTTTGATTGCGCCGGGTCAGCCCGGTCAGTTTTTCCGGCATTGGTTTCATACCCGCTGTGTAGCATGTCAAGTGTAGCAGGTAGCTTAACAGAGCGCTGTTTTCGCAGGGCTTTTTAGACTTTATTAGGATTTAGGTGGTGTCGGATATTCTTGGTGCGGACGGAGGGACTCGAACCCTCACGCTCTTTCGAACTCAGGATTTTAAGTCCTGTGTGTCTACCATTCCACCACGTCCGCATTGCCGGAAACTGAGGTCGCGCACCTTATGACGGCTTATGGTTCTTTGCGCAATGCAGCCTTGACTTTGTCCTCAACTCGAGCGCCGTAACGCATCGCCGCGGCGAGCAGGAAATAAACCGTAACCGCGTTGAAGACATGCCAAAGCGCATGCGTTCCCCGCGCCGTTCCGAAGAATTGGGTCAGCGCACAGATCTCGATATCGAGAGTGCGTGCCCCATCGATATGCAGAGCGTTCGCAATAGGTGAAAAGCTGGCCGCTCCAATCCATGCTCCATTTCATGTGGCGGCCCTCAGATCAACCGAAAGAATCGGCGTCATCGCGCGGCCTTTAGGTTTTGTCTTCCGCTGGGGCTGTAACTTTCGCGGGCTTCAGCGCGGCGCGCGCTTTCTCCATGAGGGCGAGAAGTTCGCCGGGTCCATTCACGTCAATCGAATGGGGATACTTGGCATCGCCTTGACCCTTGAATTCGGGGCGGATGTTGCCCCCAGCATCCAAGAAAATCGTGCGCGGAACATACGTGCCGTCGGGCGAGAAGGCACCGTTGACTTCCTTCTCGGCGTCACCGTCGATCAGAATCATGATGAAATCTTTCGCGGCTTCGATGACGCCCTTGTCTTGAAACACGCTGCGGTATTTTTTGCAGGCCGTGCACCAGGTCGCGTGAAATACCATGACGACGGGTTTGCCTGTCTGAGACGCTTCAAAGACGCCGCTCTTGATATCTTGCCAGTTGATCGCTGCGCCATTCCAAAGGTCAGCGTGCTTGGGCGCCCGTGCCAACGCTACGGGTGGCATCATCATGAGGGACATCATCATGAGGGTGAAGACGAAGGCAACGTCTCGAAGGCGGACCATGGGAGCTCAACTCCTAGTTTGTGAATTCAGAATCATTTTCTCATAGTCTACGGGCCCATGACAAGATGGATCGCCGAACCTGAAGATATCGTAATATCGGGTCGCTAACCGCTGGCAGTCAGACGGTTTTGATAACACTGCAAATTTGCGTAGGCGGTGCTCAGCACGGGCATCTCGATACCAGCCGATTTTCCCCGCGCAAGCATGTCTCCGACGATATGATCGCCTTCAATCGGCCCGCCACGTTGCATGTCCCGCAACATCGACGCAACAACTGGCGAGGTTGAATCGGTGAGTAGCGTTCGAATGAGGGAGAGGTGATCAGGTGCTGGTTCAAATCCGGAGTTCTTGGCGACACTGCGGCATTCATCGATCGCGCTGAGCATCAGATCACGCCCGCCGGTTGCGGATGATATTTCCCCAATGCTCGCCCGCAATAAGCAGGTGAGCGCGGCTAAGCTCGCCAGCAACACCCATTTATCCCACATGGATTGGACAATGCCGGCGCTCAGTTTGACGTCGAAACCTGCACCCGCCAGGATCGGATAGAGCCCTTCGCAGACTGCTTTTTGAGATGGTATGCGCGGTCCATAAGTGAGCAGATGCAGTTGGTTGAGATGCCGGACGGTTCCATCCTCCGCAAGCGATACGCTCAAATGACAGCTGCCACCCAACACCCGATCCGGTCCGAACGCAGCGTCAAGCGTATCGATATGGCGGAGCCCATTGAGAATCGGCAAGACAACCGTAGCCGGACCTACAGCAGGGCGCACGGCCTCGATCGATTGTTCGAGGCCGTAGGCCTTACAGCTCAGGATAACGACATCGTGACGGCCTGAGAGTGTGCCGGACGTAACCGTGCGCACAGGCGTTTTTAGGTTGCCAACTGGGCTCTCGATCACGAGACCGTCAGCGGCAAGTTGGCCAGCGCGTTGTGGGCGAACTAGAAAAGTAACGTTAGCGCCCGACGCTGCAAGCCTGCCACCAAAGTAACCGCCGGTCGCGCCCGCGCCGAGAATGAGGATCTTCATCGCGCCCAAAAGAACCTCAAAAACCCTCGTTACCAAGTGCAAGTTGGATCACGCGGCAGTGTAGCACATTGTGCTCCCCACTCATTGTTAATTGCGCAAATCTTTTTTGCCTCTCGCACATCTCACGGGCGATCAAGTTTTGCTCGCCTGCGAGAACGGCAACGTGATTGGTATTGATCGAGCCAATTGCCCATTTACGGGTCATGGAGATGGCGGGGTCTAGCTTTTGCCATCGCGCCAGAAATCTGGGGGGTTGTGCATTATGCCCTCCGGCTAGCAACAGCAAACTGTTTGAAACATGGAGATACTCATGATCCGCGCACTTTCGATTGCCGCTCTTGCAACGGCCGGCTTGGCAGCGCCCGCGTTCGCCGCCGACAAGGCAGCGAACGAAACGGCTGCCGTTTCGGCCCACGCTTCCGAACTCGCAGACGCTTATACGGCGAAGCAGGCACACCGTTTGCTTGCCAGCCAGGGTTACATCAACATCTCGGCCTTAGACCGCGATGAAAGCGGCCGCTGGACCGGCACGGCGCTCAAGGACGGCAAAACCATTTTCGTCGCCGTGGTGCTCCCCTCGCCGAAAGCCGTTGCCGCAACCAATTAAGCTTTTTGAAGTTTAGCTGGACAGCATCGATATATCTACAAAGCGCCCGTCACACTGGCGGGCGCATTTTTTTTGCACTTTGCTGCGCTGCGTCGGCCTGACAGATGCGCATGTTCAGCGCCCTGGATAGGTGCCGCTTACCCACCCGAGTAGGGCAATAGGCGGCGCATCAACGCCCTTGCGGATTGGCGCGCGCGGTCCCTAACCTTCTCCCAAAGTCGAATAACAAAACATCGCTCTTCAAGGGCGGGTGGCCGGCTAGGGAAACGCATCAAAATGATGAAGAACAAAGTCATCTCGGCTGACGACGCCATTGCGCTCATCAGCGACGGAGATGTGGTTTGCACGACCGGTTTTGTCCAGAGTGCCATTCCGGAATTGTTGCACGCGACGCTCGAGAAGCGCTACGTCGAAAGCCAGTCGCCCAAAGGCTTGACGCTCATCATGTGCGCCGGCGCGGGCGACAGCAAAGGGCTCGGTACCGGCCGCCTGCATCACGAAGGTTTGCTCGCGCGCGTCATCGCCGCAAATTTTGGGCGCATGCCGATGGTT
>JAYSVT010000350.1:0-9582 GCA_043718455.1 Hyphomicrobium sp. | reverse complement strand
GTAATGTCGCAATCGTTGCCGACGAGTTCCAAATGGCGCGCAATCTTCAATTCGTCGCTCAATTCGCTGGAACCGAGCCAAATGGTGGCCGGCACGCCAGCGTCCCGGATTTCCGTAACGAGTGCGCGGATGACGGCTTCGCTGATTTCTCGGTGTTCTCGAAAGGTCGTCATCTGCACGTGGATGTGGCGCGGACGCCAGCCTGAGTCCCATAGCGCCGCTGCTCTGTCGCGCATGCGCGGATAGGTGATTTTTTCGAAAATCTTGGCGCGCGCAAAGTGGTTGGCCCACCAGAGATACCGCCAAATGCCGAGAATGCCGACAACGTAAACGATTTCGTTGTTCTGCCCATCCCAAATTTGGTTCGGAACAACCGAAAGGGCGATGAAGCACACCGCGAAATAGGCCACGATCTTCAGCTGAACCATAGGCGACCACTTCACAGATCGCGGCAGCGGCACTGAGGGATCGATCAGATCGATGTCGTTGAGTGGTTGCACCGGGGGCTCCGCCTACAAGGCCACTGCGAATTTTTTCTTGATCGTCGTCAGTAGCGAGTTTGTCGATCGCTGCTCGAACACCACAACAACGGGCAGGCCGGAGCGATACAGATCGTAGTCCGCGACTTGCTTGGGATCGGAAAACTCGATTTCGATTTTGGCAGAACGATCGACTGGGCCACGCCAGCCGTAGCCCGGGCCATGACGCTCATCCTGTTCCTTCAAAAACCCACTGGTGCGATCAATCTTGCGCACTCTGCCTTTCACTGTATCGCCAACGGCCGGAATATAGATGAGCGCTTCGTCGCCAAGGCCCACCTTCAGAACTTCTTCCTGATTGAGGAACGCCGTCACTGTGCGGTCCCGGCGCTGTTCGATAATGGCAATGGTGTCGCCTTTGCGCACGCTGGCCTTGTCGTAGCGCGGCATCTCAAGAACAGTGCCATCGAAAGGCGCAATCACGGCTAAGCGTTCGCGCTGACTAACGTAGGATTTCTTACGCTCCTCGGCGAGGCTGATTTCATGCTCGGCAAGGCGCACCTGGGCTTCGACATCGGCCGACTGGCCCACAATATTTTCACCCGTATAGAGCCGTTTTCCCATGTTCTGCTGGGCTAGATCAACTCGCGATTCGAGCTCGATGCGCCGGTGCTCCAGCTGGCCCTTCAGCGAAATCACTTGCTTTTGCGCATCGTCGAGCTTGGTTTCAGTCGCATAGCCTTTTTCGAACAAGGATTTGACGCGGCCCAACTGAAGCTCGGCGAAACGCAGTTGCTGCTCCAAACCTTCGAGATCAACCTTGCTCTGGCGTACGTTCTTCATCTCGACCGTTGCAAAGCCGCGCAATTTCTCGAGTTCGTCCGAATGACGCTGCTTGAGGTAATTGAGCTGCGCCATGCGCTCCTTGACAGCGATGTCGGCAAGCTCGATTTCACGCTCAAGCTGATTGTCCATGAGATTGACAACGATCTCGCCGGCTTTGACTTCGTCTCCCGGTTTCAGGCCCGTCAGGAGAACTTGGCCATCGGCTTGGGCCTTCACGGTCTCGACTGGTGCAGAGATGACTGCCGTCTGAATTTCCATGCGGTAGAAATTCGAGTAGCCGAGCAGCCCCGCGTATCCGAAGATCGCCAACCCTGCGAAACCGTAGATGCTGGTCATCACGACCGTCTTCACCGGCCAACGGCGGACCGGCATGTTGTCCGGAATTTTCTTGGAATCGGGCTCGAGTTTGGCGGGTGTTACGGGCACGTCGATACGCTGGATCGTGTCCTCGACTTCGGACATCGAGCCGCGCACCAGCTCTTCGATGAAATGTTGCATCAGCTCGCGCTCGCGCTCGCCAATTTCGGTGTAGCGCACGGCGAACATTTTTGCGGCCGGGTCCGTCCGGACCACTTCAGCCTTGATTTCGAACGATACGTCGAAGCCTTGGAAGGGCAGCGTCAGATGGAACGAATGCTCGCTGCCGGCCACCGGCAGTTCGCCGGGGAAATCGACAATACGCAGCCCGCCCAGCGACCAGTCGATCGCGCGCAAATTGTGGCCGTCCACTCTGACGAAGAGTGGGGCTGTGACCCGGTGGTGCCGCCGCTGATCTGGCCGCTCCCGCTTGATCTTAACCGCCATAGCCTAGTGAACCCACAAACGCGTTACCGGCGCGCTCGGAAACTCATGGCACGCACTGCATGTGTTGTGTCACGATTGGGTTAAGAAGGCCTTCCAACGGCGTGCCCTATTAAGCCACAAGAGCTTTCCTGAAATGCGCAGAATAAAGCGCCTATATTTCTGATTTTACTAAATAATTTTGGATGGATTAAAAATGTTGAGCGGGTCGAGCGCGTGCTTGATCGCGCGCATCACGCCGAGCCCTTCGCCGTGCTCCTTTTGCATATACCGGCGCTTGCCCTGGCCAATACCGTGCTCTCCAGTTGCAGTACCATCAAACGCCAATGCCCGGGCCACGAGCCGATCGAGAAAGGCTTCTACACGCGCGCATTCGGTTGTATCTGCCGCGTCGAACACGACAATGGCGTGAAAATTGCCATCGCCCACGTGACCCACGATCGGCGCAAGGAGACCGGAACGAACCACATCTTCGGCGGTTTCGCGAACTGCGGCCGCGAGATGGGAAAGCGGTACGGCAACGTCGGTCACGACGACTTCCCGCCCTGCGCCGAGATACTTGACCGCCCAAAGTGCGTCATGGCGGGCCTTCCAAAGGGTGCGGCGGCCTGCTTCATCACTCGCCGATTTGAGCTCGGCCAAGCCTTCGTCAGCCGCAAGGCCGCGGAACGTTTCCAAATCGTTAAGGCATGCAGACCCCGCTCCGTGGAACTCGAGGAACAGGGTCGGAGTCTCGGCGAGATCAAGTTTCGAATAGGCGTTGACAGCCTGGATCTGCGCGGCGTCGAGAAGTTCGATGCGGGCGAGGCCTAATCCAGACTGAATGGCCGCTATCGCTGTCCGGCAGGCTCCTTCCAGATTTTCGAACACGGCCACAGCCGCCAAGACCGACTCGGGGACGCCGTACAGTTTGAGTGTCAGTTCGGTAATGAGCCCGAGTGTCCCTTCCGAGCCCACGAGCAGGCGCGTCAAATCGTAGCCGGCTGAAGACTTCCGCGCCCTGTGCGCTGTCTTGACGATCGCGCCGGACGCGAGAACAGCCGTGAGATTTACGACGTTTTCGCGCATCGACCCGTAGCGCACAGTCGTTGTGCCGGACGCCCTTGTGGCCGCCATGCCGCCAAGCGTCGCGTCCTCGGCTCCAGGATCAACCGGAAAAAAGAGGCCGCTGTCGCGGAGTTCCTGATTCAAACGCAAACGCGTGACGCCGGCCTCAACGGTGCAGTCGAGATCTTCGGGGCGCACCGCCAACACGCGGTTCATACGCGAAAAATCCAAGCTGAGGCCGCCCAGGGGGGCGTTGACATGCCCTTCCAGCGAGGTGCCGGCTCCGAAAGCAATGAGCGGGACCCGGGCCGCGCTCGCAAGTTGAACAATTTCAACGACTTCCGCTGTTTTTCCAGGCCAAAAAACCGCGTCGGGCAACTCCGCTGGCAGGAATGTCAGCGCGTTGGCATGCTGGCGGCGCACGGCCTCTCCGGTCGTAAGGCGGCCCGGAAAACGTTGTTCGATTTGATTGAGCAGGCCGGATATGGCCTCAATTCGATCCGTGGCCGCGAGCAGCATGCATCCTCGCCTTGGTTTTCAAATCTTCAAGCGCCACCCTGCCACAATCACGCACCCGGCCGCCAGAACTCCACTTCAACGAATGTCCGAGTGGGGGATTAACGCCAAGCCACGGACGCATGAGCGAGATCGCCCGTGTTGCAGATTCACATCACCATTCCCTGGGAACAATTGTTCTAAGCCGTTCCGGCTGCACTTTTATTTTTGGGGCCGCTAAAGTGCGGGCGACTGTAGGCACGGGGCACGCGGGGCGTACGTGTAAAAGAAACCAGGGGAGTTCGTTCATGTTTCGAAGGCTGGTAGTGGCGTTATGCGCCATCATGGCTGCTGGCGCGTTGTTGAGCGCCCAGGCCCATAAGCTGCGCAGCAGAGGTGGCGGCGAAAACCTGGTTGTTATCGCCGAGCACGACATAGATTTGGCTATTGATCGCTACTCGATCGATATCAGCAAGGCCAAGGGTGGCTACAAAGGCATTCGCGTTAAGGCGAAGCAGGGCTTCTTCGACGTCTCAAGCGTGCAGGTCATTTACGCCGATGGCTCAAAGCACGACGAAGTTCGCCAGATCGATATGAATCAGGGCGAACGCAGCCGTCAGATTAATCCCACAGAAGACCATCGCTTTATCGATCAAGTGAACATTACACAGACGCCAGGCCGAGGCCGGGGCCGGTTGCAGATCCTTGGTATCCAGAACCGTGACGGCCGCGAAATGTCGCGCGGCGACGGCGGATATTCCGGCAGGCCTCGCCCATCGACGTCAGGCGGCGGCGATGACCGGGTTACAACCACGTCACCGCCGCCGGCACCAACCGCAGATCCTGTTGCACCCGTCGAATCGCGACCCACAGCTCCTGTCGAAACGGCAGCGCCTGTCGGCCGCGCGAGCGAAGGCGGCGACGTGTTGTTCGGCGCTCAGTACGTTGGTTTCGGTGTCGATCGCGACGTTGTTCGGGTCGGCAATGAAATCGGCAAATTCGAACGCATCCGGTTGCGCGTGCTAGAGAACGACATCTTCATCAATGAACTGAAGGTGGTCTACTCGAACGGTGAAACCGACACGCTCGCTGTGAATGCCAATGTGCCGAAGAACTCGCGCACGAACTGGATCGACTTGAAGGGTGACAGGTTCATCAAAGAAATCCAGATGGTCTACAAATCTAAGCCGAGCTTCAAGGGCCAGGCCCGCGTCGAAGTCTTTGGCCAGTACGCAGCAGGCTGGCTCGGCCCCAACGGCGAAGGCCGCAAGTTCAACCAGGGTTGGGTTCTACTTGGTGCACAGACTGCCGGATTCGTTGGCTTCGATAAGGACGTCATTCCAGTCGGAAAGAACGAGGGCGGCTTCAAGAAGCTTCGCGTAACCGTCAAAGACCGAGCGATCACTTTGAACGAAGTCAAAGTCATCTATACGGACGGCACGGACGAAACGATCCCGGTTCGCACCCGTGTCGATGCCGGTGGCACTTATGGCCCCATCGATCTCAAGGGTGAAAAGCGGATCGCCATCGACCGCATCGAAGCCAAGTACCGCTCGCGGTTCTTCGATGCCTCTGCAAAGGGTAAGGGGACTGCGATCGTCGAAGTCTGGGGTGCGCACTGAATTGCGCTATGCTTTGCAAACTTTATTGGGACAGGGCCGCAAGCAATTGCGGCCCTGTTTTTATGCCGCGCCAGGTGCCGCATCACCGTTCATGACGCGGCGCAAAATAGCCACCCTCGTCATCAACAGATGTTATTGCCGCAGCCGAACATTCTTAGTTCGCGTCGATGCTGCAAACATGCTAACCGAACGCGGTCTTTGGGCGTTTTCGCCTAGACAAAACTGTTGGGGGATGCCGCCTGTGAACTTGACTGTACCGCTCTATGCCGACGCGCGCGAAAGCGCGGAGCTCGCCGCAAATGGCATGTCCGGGCCGCGCAAGCTTGAGGAAAGCGCCAAACAGAAAGTGCGCCGTCTGGCTATCCATTGCCAAGCTTTTCGTGGCGCGGTTCCCCGGCGCGCATACTTCCAACTTGCCAACACACTCATTCCGCTGGCGATCCTCATCGGCTGCATGTTCGCAACCGTTCGGTCCAACTATTGGATGACGCTTCTCCTCGCGATCCCTGCCGCAGGACTTCTCGTTCGCGTGTTCATCATCCAGCATGACTGCGGACACGGCTCATTTTTTGCCTCGCGCACCACGAACGATTTCGTTGGACGCCTCATGAGCGTGCTGACAATGGCACCGTACGGCCTTTGGCGGCGTGAACACGCTCAACACCACGCGACCTCCGGCAATCTCGACCGGCGCGGAGCCGGCGACATCGACACAAAAACTATCGCCGAGTATCAAGCGCTTTCGACATTCGGCAAGCTGCGTTACAGACTGTATCGCGATCCCATCTTTCTATTCGGCCTTGGTACCCCAGCCTATTTCATGGTCATACAGCGCACGCCCTGGCTTCACGCATATGCTGCGAAAGATGCTTGGAAGAGCGTTATGGGCCTCAATTTGGGTCTTGCACTTTTCTACGGCCCGCTCATCTACGCTTTCGGGTTTTTAGACGTTCTCTGGGTCGTGCTCCCGATTGTGCACATCGCGTCCGCAGTCGGCGGCTGGCTGTTTTTCGTTCAGCACCAATTTGAAGAAACGCACTGGGACAAAGCAGAAGGCTGGGATTTCCAAGTTGCAGCGCTCCTCGGCTCGTCGTTCTACGATCTGCCTAAGATATTGAACTGGTTCACAGGCAATATCGGCCTGCACCACATCCATCACTTGAACAGCATGATCCCCAACTACCGCCTTCAGGACTGCCTCAATGCAAGTCCCGAACTCAAAGAGATCAACCGGCTGAAGCTTTGGGATAGCCGCAAATGTGCAAGTCTCAAACTCTGGGATGACCGCCGCCAGAGAATGATCCGCTTTGATGAGATTGACTCACGAGCCTGAACGACTTTGTTGAACTTGCAGAAGTGCGGCTGCGACATCCATTAAGTCTATCGCTGCCGAGCGCCTATCGCCCCGCAGCAAATGTCTTGATCGCAGCGATGCGTTCATCCATCGTTGGATGGGTTGCAAGAAATCCGGCGACACGCTGGCGCACCGGGTTCTCGATAAAGAATGCCTCCATACGCGACATGACATCGAACGAGGCATTCTTCTCTATCTTGCGCAACGCCGAAATCATGGCGTCTGGATTTTTCGTTAGCTCAACGGAACCCGCGTCCGCCAGATATTCGCGCGAGCGTGAAAGCGCAAAACGAATGAGCGTTGAGATCCCCCAAGTGATTACGATGATGGCGATAGCCAACATGATGGCCAGTGCGGCGCCCCCTCCGCCATCATGATCGCGCCGCGACGGCGCCCCGCCAATGCGATCGCCTTCACCCGAAGGCTTATCACGCGGCGACCACCCATATGGGAAATCCCAACGCCGGATGCTCATGTCGCCAAAGTATGCGAAAACACCGGCAAAAATAACGGCGATGACCATCATCTGCGTGTCGCGATTGCGAATGTGGGTTAGCTCATGCGCCAGCACCGCTTCGATCTCAGGCTCGTCAAGCGTGTCCAATAGCCCGCGGGTCACGGCAACAACGTAATCGCCATCTCTCAGGCCTGCCGCATACGCGTTTAACGCCGGTGTCTCGATAATTTCGAGGCGAGGCATGACGATGCCGCGCGACACGCAGAGATTTTCGAGAGTGTTGTAGAGTTCCGGCGCTTCCTGCCGGGTGACGCTCTTTGCCCCCGTCGCCCGCCGGATCATGGCGTCCTGGAAGGCATAGGCGATAGCGAACCAAAGAATTGCCGCCAGTGCAGCGAACGGCCAGGTGCTCCAGAACTGTTCGGCGGAAAGACCGAGGATCTGTTCGAAGGTCCCACCCTGCAGCGCATTCAAAATGAGCAAGAATGAAAACTGAAGGGCGTGAAGAAGGGCAATGAAGCCGATCAGTAGAATGACCGACCTTATCCGGTTTGCCCGGATATGACCGTACAGTCCGTAGGCCTGAAACATGCAGCCATTCCCTCAATTCCGAGCACCGCTTTGGCCACCAACTTGGCATAACTCCAAGCCCCGCTCAGAAATCCACTTTGGGCGCGGTGGAGGCTGCTTTGCGCTCGCCTTCATCGAGATTGAAGAAATCCTGGGGCGAAAAGCCTAACGCACCAGAAAACAGAACGGCCGGGAAACTTTCGCGCGTTGCGTTGTATTCAGCGGCCGCATTGTTGAAGAAGCGCCGCGCCGCCGCGATCTTATTTTCGAGATCGCCGAGTTCACTTTGCAGCTGTTGGAAATTGGCGTTTGCTTTCAGGTCTGGATAGGCCTCCGCAACGATCATCAATTGACGAAGCGCTTGCGTCAGTTGCCCTTCGGCAGCGGACTGAGCCGCAGGACCAGACGCACTTTGAGCAGCGTTGCGCCATTTAATGACGTTCTCAAGCGTCTCTTTCTCATGCCTCGCGTAACCCTTCACGGTCTCAACCAAGTTCGGCACTAAATCTTGCCGCTGCTTCAGCTGCACATCGATGTCTGAAAACGCCTGCTTGCAACGTTGCCGCAAGCTGACGAGACCATTGTAGGTCCCAATCAACCAGAGCACGAGTAGACCTAGTAGACCCAAAAAAATCCAGCCGGCGTATTCCATGGTGCACCTCAGGCAGTATGCTTTTGCTGATGACTCAGCATAATGGAATTGAGGATTTGCGCCAGATCCGGGACATCTAAAAGAAAGAAAGAGGTGCCGCCGGTTTGTACGGACTAAGGGCCGGTACACTAACGGGTAAGTCTATTCGTTCACCGCGCCAGACAGCTCGTATAAATCCCTTTGGCGTCCGATGTAGGTCACAAAATTATGCTTCTGGTGAAATTCGCGGACCGTCGCGATGTCCTTCTTGTTGGTCAGGTACTCTACCACGAAGACGTGCTTGCCCTTTGCCTTTGCCCCGTCAAGAAGCTTGGAGGAATAGGCGATCTCGTCTTCACCGTTGCGCGTCGCGTTGTGCTTGATACCAAAAACTAGGTCTTCCTTGGTAATCGCATCAATGGCATTGAGATAGACCGGATCAACCAGGAGTTCTTCTGCGTTCTGGCCAATCAGAATCGTGTTGGGACTTTTTGAGCGAATATAGTCCGACATCTGCTTTACGAACTCGATCATCTGTTGGCGCCGTTCGGTCGTGTCGCCGAAATAGTAATAGGCATCGACGCGATCGATCATCAAACCATCAAAGCCCGCTTCCATGATGCGGTCTATCAACGCATCGGGCGACCCGAACATAAACTTATGCCACTCGGGATACCAATAGCGGACGATGTAATCGCCCTTCCAGTCCTTGTCGGCCTTATAAACCCATGCAGGTTTTTTCTTGTTCCATTCAGGCTTCCAATAGTAGCGGAAATCCTCGGCCTCGCCGGCGCTGAAGTATGAAATGATTATGCGCCGGCTGCCGTCCGGCTTTTTTTTCATGCTCTCGACTTGATCGCGCGTCAGGCGGATTTCCTTGCCGTTAGGAAACATGGAGCTGTCCATGATGATCATGTCGTAGGGAGAGGCGGCGATCTTGTCGATTTTTTCCTTAGTCACATCCTTGAGCTGATACGCCCAGGACTTCACCGAATCGAGAAGTTTACCGCGCTCTTCGCTATTCGCATTTGCGTTCGTTGCCGCACCGAACAAAACGATAGCCGCGAGAAATGCACGAATTGGCTTCATACGCTGTACACCCTTGTTTATTCCCTGCTACCGGGACGCTCTCGCAACCGGCCAAACGGAGTTGATTTCGCCCCTTCCCAATTCACCCCCAGTTTATCAGACCAAACCGGATAGTGGCGAAAAATCTGGCCGGCGATTGTTCTTAGGGTTTACGCTGCTTTTGGGTTCAAAATGGCGTTTACCAAGATGAG
>JAYSVT010000349.1:0-3164 GCA_043718455.1 Hyphomicrobium sp. | reverse complement strand
GCTGCTGCCGCCTGAACTCGCCGCATGGATGGCAACGGCCGCCGAGTTGACGCTGCCGGTGCTGCTGGTGCTGGGCCTCGCCTCAAGGCCCGCGGTGCTGGCTCTTTTCATCTTGAATGTTGTCGCAGTGATTTCCTATCCGGACATATCCGATGCCGGCATCAAGGATCACGTGGTCTGGGGTCTGCTGATGCTGGTGACCTTTTTCCATGGTCCGGGCGCGCTCTCGGGTGATCACGTTTTGCGCAAACGATTCGAACTTCAGGCGGGTCGGGGGCATTGAGGCAGTTTTTTCCGGTATCGGATCATGCGCCGGACCGGCGCGCATCCTGCACCTAAAAACCGCATCACAGGCACAGAGGAAATCGATATTTCAACAACCTGATTTCCAGTCGCGTGGACACCGACATCCCGCCGCTCGCCACGCTGGTCGCGAATGCCGAGGCCCTCGCTGTTTTACTGACAAGACGCCTTTGTCCGCCGCGGATTTTCTTGCGGCATTTGTCGCGACGAAGGAACTCGACTTTCTGCCCGATGTGGCTCGCCTGGAGTGGTACTGGCTGTGCGTTTCATGCCGCCAACGCCCGGGTTGCAGTTGCTCGCCGGGCTCGTATAGCATCTTGCCTAGGGGCATTGCTATCAATTCCAGATGCGCTTCCAATGAGTTAAATTCGGCCAGCGGTAACGCGGCTAAAAGATAGTTGTGGCTCGGACTATGGAAAGATGACATCGCCGTGCGCGGATTTAATTGCTAAGTGAGTTCAACTGCGACTCCCCTGTAGCCAATGAATCGGCACGCTTGGCTGACGCGACGACAAGTGATGGCAAATCGGGTTCGAGGCGCCTGTTGCTTGTTATCGCTGATTGCGGTCGCCGCGTCTGCGTGCTGCATCTGCTGAGACGAATGCGGGGAGAATAGGGGCCATGCTTTACTGCGAAGCATGGCCCCAATTTTTAAAACAATTGCGATTGGTTCTACTTCGTGAGAATGAGCGTGATGGTGTATCGGCCGATGTCCGTGATGGTGCCGTCTACGGAAATCTTTCCTTGAACACCGGCAAAGTCACCGGTACCGCCGAGAAAATCGCCCTTGGCCGAAAAACTTGCACTGCCGTTGAGGTTGACTAAGAAACTGCCGGCGTAAAAACCGTATGCCTTGCCTCGAGCTGGCTGAGAGGGATCGCTAAATTCGACATAAATCCGGAATGTACCTTGCGTCCCGTAGGCATCCAGTTGCTCTTGAATCTTTGCAGTCAGGTTGTTCCAGCGCGGGTCCTGACTCAGGAGTGGATCTATCCGCACTTGCTGGATAATCACATGGCTAGGCGCATCGTCTATCGTTAATAGAGAAAAGTTGACTCCTGTTGGTTGTGGTCCGAAGGTGCCGGTCACGATCACTTTACCCTTTGCCGTTTCGTCAGCCAGCGCCGCTTGCGGCCCGCCGAGCGTTACGATTGAAAAAGCTATCAATAAGCCCAATTTGCGCAATAGATTCATGCCATCCCCTTTGAAGTTAAAAAGAACGTGATTAGACTCCGTGGAGGCGCCTACTGCGCCCCGTCTCGACGGTACAGCAATGACGTTACGGTTACTAAAATACTTTTTTGTAACAGCCCGATTCGCCCGCATTGATTCACTTCCTAAAACACCGCGCTTATTCATGCAGACAACCGTAACTCGCATTGCCGCATAACGCTATCATTAAAAAACCGGCCTGACATCATCCAAATGGATGACGTGCTGAAGAATACAGTGCTGAACATTCTCAGGTCAGATGTACCACCGGATTTTCCGGCTATCTTTCCTGTCCAACGCTCGGACGTACTTGCCGTGCGGCGGACGGTTAGTTCAACTCGTGATCGGCATTTCGTCCCTTACTGGCGGGATGCCGGAGAGCAGTCGCACCAATTCGGACTGGCGGCCGGTGCCCGTTTTGGCAAACACGGCGCGCATTTGTGAGCGCACAGTCGCCATGCTCAACGAATTGTCGATTGAATACGCCTCCGGCGTGTGACCTTGAGCCAAGGCTCGCGCGAGACGGGCTTCGGCTGGCGAGAGTGCGAACAATTGCATTAACTGTCGCCCGGTCAGCACCCGACGGTGATTCTCCTGCCTCAACAACCACAGTAGCTTGGGGCGCCCCAAAATACCCACCATAGGGTTCTGTTCCGGCATCGGCAGTATCGTCGCAAAGCAGGCATTCTTACTCGGCTCGTTGCCCGATGCAGTGATCCGAACACTTTCAGGATGGCCGCTGCTCGCTGCGCGTCGTAGTGCAAGATCAAGGCGAGTCGCGTCATTCATGAGAGCAGCGACGACGAACCCCTGACGCACCTTGAGGGTGCTTCCTTCCCGCAGAAGGGCATCGGCCCGGCGGTTGGCAAACACCACTCTACCGGCCTCATCGGTCGCCATCACGCCGAATTCCAGCGCGTTCAGCCCGCGCTCACCGAGCAGCGCCCGTTGACGCAATTCCTCCGTCTCAAGATATATTCTGACCGAACGCTGGAGGTGAGGAACCACCCTACTTAATCGCCGAAGCTCATCTTCATCGTAGGCCGCACGCCCCTTTAGTCGCAATAGACCGATAGTGACGTCAAGGCCATCTTGACGGAGCACGCTTGTGCCAGATACATATCGAAATCCAGCTGGTATAAAGAAATCCTGATAGAACTCACTGCGCGCGACGTAACGCTGGTCGAAATGGTGGTGGCATATCATTAGCTCACCGGGTTCAAGTGCAGCTGCCAGTTGACGGCGAGGATCAACGGATCCGTAGTACGCGGCATAGCCCTTAATGGCATCGGTTAAGTCCTCGTGACTCGCCATAGAGAAGCGTGGCGACCCCATGTTGGCATCCCATCCCAGGAAGTGGAAGCAGTCTCCTCCTACCCATTTCGTCACGCTGTTCAACGTATCGGGCCATCGCTCTGGGCTTAGCGCTGCGTCGTACAACTCGCCGACTAGTTGGTCGTAGCGTTTACCGTTATCCACCCCCGCCCCCCATTTAAAGTAAGACTTTGTCAAACTCGCGTTTCGGGCGCCTCATCCATTTGGATGATGCCGGTTCAGTTTGATGTAATTAGCATGACATTGCAATACAGCGACACTTGGCCGGCGTGCCGGCTTGCACTTTTAATCGGCAATCTTTACTCAGGAGGGAT
>JAYSVT010000348.1:0-3173 GCA_043718455.1 Hyphomicrobium sp. | reverse complement strand
GCGTCGAGCTGTTCCTGGCTGAACATTCCGAGCTTAATACAGTCAGGTAGCGGCACGCCACCGATTGTCGAATAGCGCACCATCGGCACCATGTCGTCGCCGTGGCCGCCCAATGTCATGGCCCGCACATCTTCAATCGAGACGCCCGCAGCCTCGGCGAGGAAGCACGAGAACCGCGCAGAATCCAATACGCCCGCCATGCCGACGACTTTGTTGGCCGGGAGGCCGGAGAATTTCTGCAGCGCCCACACCATTGCGTCGAGTGGATTGGTGATGCAGATGACGAACGCGTTCGGCGCATGCTGCTTAATGGCCGCACCAACCTGTTCCATGACCTTCAAGTTAATACCGAGGAGATCATCGCGGCTCATGCCGGGCTTGCGGGGTACGCCCGCCGTCACGATGCACACGTCCGCGCCGGCGATTGCGGCGTAGCCTTCAGGACCCGCCCCCGAGAGCTTAGCGTTATAACCTTCGACCGCTGCGGTTTGCGCGAGATCGAGCGCTTTGCCTTTGGCAACACCCTCGATGATGTCGGTCATGACGATGTCGCCGAGCTCTTTCAACCCTGCGAGGAGGGCGAGCGTGCCGCCGATTTGACCAGATCCGATCAGTGCGATCTTGGTGCGCGCCATGCGTGAAGTCTCCTTAACGGGGATCATATGATTTCGACGGCCCCTGCGAGCCTGCCTTGGATATCAGTTTGCGCTTGCGTAGTGCATTTCGCAATTGCGTCAAGCAGAAGCGCCCGGCTTGGAACCAAAGTCGGTGCCGAGGGGTCAGACCCCTCACACGAACAGCCCGTCTTAGCCTTCCTCTTTTCTGTGAGGGGTCTGACCCCCACGAGGCGATGAATGCTTCGCCAGATAGGCTTCGCTGCGCATGTCCATGAGCCGCGAGGCTGTGCGCTCGAAAAGGTCCGTACCATGGCCAGGGCGATACAAGTTATTGGGCTCGGCATCGGCGGAGGCAATCAGGCAAATACGGTTGTCATAGAGCGTATCGATCAGATTGATAAACCGGCGGGCCAAATCGCGCCGGTCTGGACCCAATATTGGAATTCCATCGATGATGATCGTGTGAAACGCATGAGCGATATGCAGGTAGTCCAATGTCCCCAGCGGCTGCTCGCACAGTTCGGAGAATGAATAGCGCGCGACTCCCATGGAGGCGAGCGGCACGACAAGTTTGCGGCCCTTGAATTCGAGAACATGCGGCTTGCCGGGATGGCCGCCGGTTAAGCGGCTCCAGTGCGCGTCGAGCCCGGCTTTGGCGGCAGCATCAGTGGGTGTGAAATAGAGCTTGGCACCTGCAAGTTTATCGAGCCGGTAGTCTTTTTGGGCGTCGAGTGCGACAACGTCCATGTGGCGCTCAAGAAGATCGATGAAGGGCAAGAACAGCTGCCTATTCAATCCGTCTTTGTAGAGGCCAGAGGGCGTCGTGTTGGATGTTGCGACGACAACCGTGCCGGCTGCGAATAGTCCCTGAAACAAACGCCCAAGGATCATAGCGTCGGCAATGTCGGTTACGTGGAACTCGTCGAAACACAGGAGTTTGGCCTCCTTGGCCAATGCGGCAGCAACATGCGGGATCGGATCACCGGGCATGTCGGCACGTGCTGCTGCAATACGATCATGTACGTCCGCCATGAATTCGTGGAAATGCGCACGGCGTTTCGGCTCAAAAGCTGTCTCCTCAAAGAACAAATCCATGAGCATCGTCTTGCCCCGGCCGACCGCTCCGTGAATGTAAAGGCCGCGCGGCAGTGGCGTCTTGCGTTGAAAGAGGCTTTCAAAAAGGCCGTTGCTGCGCGCCCCGGCGCTGAGCCCACACTGCAACTGATCCAAACGAACCGCGAGGGCGCGCTGCGCATCATCCGGCTCGATCTCAGCCAGAGCCAGCCGCTCGTCGTAACGTTTGAGAATCGTCCCCGTCATGTGTCCCGCTGCAATGACATGCCCCAATCGTACTTGCGTAGCTGCGTTGCCGATGCTGCGGCAAACAATCAGATCGTTCGCGCGCTCACCGTTCTGCGGCCGAATGTCACCAGGACACGCGAGTTCGCCCGCTATTGGGGCTCCGCTGAACCCGGTTCACCAAATAGTGACGGACTAAACCTTACACCCGACATGCGATTGTCGCCCTGTAACCAGTTACGCAAAGTAGGTTAACTATCGCGGCGGGTTTGAGGTCCAAACTCAAATTCGCCGGAACGGCTAAGGAGACTCGATGATATCGACCCGACAGGCAGCGCATCACAACCTTCACGGCAATTTCCGCAAACTCCTCCCAACTGAATCTCTTTTGTTCCGCGACCACCTCTTACGGCTCGACCCCGACAGCCGCCGCTTACGCTTCGCCAACAGCGTTCCGGACGATTACATCGCCAGTTACGCCATGAAGGCGGGCGATGCCGGCAGCCTCGTGTACGGTTTTTTTGAAGACGGTCATTTGAGAGCGGCCGGCGAATTAAAGCGCGCCAGTGCATTTTGGGGCAAAACCGCAGAAGCGGCGTTCTCGGTTGAGAGCGGATATACCAATCACGGCTTAGCCAGCGAATTGATGGGCCTAATTATACGATCTGCACGCAATCGCGGCGTCAGTCATTTGATCTTGTCCTGCCTCTCGGAAAATTCGCCGATGCAGGCCATTGCGCGGAAGTACGCTCAAGATCTCCAGGTCGACCACGGCGACGTCATAGCCGACATTATACCCGTCGGCGCTGATTACATGTCGGTAGCTGCGGAAATGCTTGAAGACCGGTTCGTGCTTTATCTTGCAGCACTCGATCACTATGCGCGGCTATCGCGCGAAGCGGCGTGATCGTGATTTGCTGTACTTCGGAAAATCGATTTAAAATTGGAATATGAGATCAGTTATTCGCTGTTGAATTCTATTTTTTGAATTATTACGAATTGCGCTCTGTTGGTAGTTGGCAAACTATTGGCGCACAGATTTCCGATATTCATCTTCAAAATAGAAAAATTGCGGCTTTCACGCAACAGTTTCCCTCCTTATTCCAAAAATCTGCACACACAATTCAATTTAGCAGTCAACAAATTCCTCGAACTTGCGCATGTTTTATTTGTTCGAGCTGATTCGAACTCTAGAGGGAGACTAAATCCTATGGCTAAAGCAGCAGCGAAGAGAAAGAAACCAGCCGCCAAGAAGGC
>JAYSVT010000347.1:0-9634 GCA_043718455.1 Hyphomicrobium sp. | reverse complement strand
AACCTTGCAAACCATGTGGGTTTGCTGCGGTCTCGCTCCTGCCATCCAGGCAAAAGCCCTCGCGTCGATGGGCCTCCTAGATTGAGTACACGGCCTAGTCGTTTGTTGCGGCGGGTGCCCTTGCGCAACAATTATAACAAAAAAAATCCGAGCACGGCGTGACCTCTTGAACTTTCCGCAAGCCCGTGGTGATTTCCCCGTAGCGCTTGGCTGCTGTAGCCATCGCCGAGGGACATTTGTCAAAAATTGAAGTGGTCTGCAGTTTGTTCAATGAACGTGCGTGATGCTTGCCGGGGGGCCGGCCGATTTTTTGTGGCGGTTGTGCTGATGGTGATCGGCTGTCTTATCACGCCTCAGATCGCATGCGCCGCCGACAGACCAATCAATCGCGAAATCCTTGGCCTATATGACAGCTCCAAAGAATTGAAACCGGAAGAGACCCGGTTGCATCGTTGGCTGGAGATGCCGCTCAACCATCTCGGCTATAAACTCAAACTGCATGACCTGGCGAAGGGACTTCCGTCACCTGCCGAAACCAAACGCTACCACGCCGTCATCACTTGGTTCAGCGACCGTGTCATAGACGCCGATATCTATCTCGCATGGGCGGCCAGAGCCGCGCGTTCGGACGTCAGGTTCGTTGTCATAGATTCCGTTGGAATGCTTGGCGACAACGACGATCTGCCGCGTGTCAACGCATTCCTGAAAGAACTCGGGTTTGCATTTGCCGACTACTTTGTTTCCGACTCGACCGGTACGCGCATGAAGACACTCGACGCCGAAATGATCAATTTCGAACACAAGCTCGATGCGCAAAAGCTGCCCGGTCACCAGGTCGTCATCGCTAAATCTTCGGCGATCAAGGTTCATCTCTCGGTGACGGACCCGGCCCACCAATGGGTTAAAGCACCAAGTTCCATACTCGTTGCCACCAGCCCAAAGGGTGGTTTCATAGCCAGCGGCTTTGCCGTTCAGTATGACGACCCACAAGACCGGGTCCAGTGGATTGTCGATCCCTTCAAGTTCCTTGAAGCAGCACTTGGGTCTAAGCGCCGGCCCATCCCAGATACGACAACGATTTCCGGCCGGCGGATTTACTTCAGCCATATCGATGGCGATGGCTGGAATAACCTCACCGACGTTCACCCCTACTCTGCCGAAAGAGGATCAGCTGCCGAGGTGATGCTCGACACGCTCATCGCGCCTTATCCCGATCTCCCGGTGTCCGTCGGGCTTATCGCCGGAGATGTTGATCCCGACTTTGGCGGCGTTACGACCAACGCTGGGATTGCCGCGGCCATGTACGCAATGCCCCACGTAAACGTGGCGAGCCACACCCATTCGCACCCTTACGATTGGAAGTTCTTTGAGAATTACGACCGCGACCGTGAGGTTGCGGACGTCCTCAGCTTTACTTCATCAGAAACGCACTACGATGACCGCAGCCTCAGAAATCTCGTCGCCGAATGGCGCAGCGCTTTACCTGGCGGCGGTAAGGACGCTCCGTCATTAACGCACGAGGAAGTCAAGATTGCACAACTGCCGCGCGCGCGCCCGCATCATCCGTTTGACCTTGCGCTGGAAGTTCAGGGCGCTCTAGACACGGCAACCGAGCTTGCGCCAGAGGGTAAACGGGCAAACCTGTATCTCTGGAGCGGAAACACGCGCCCCTTTGAAGCTGCAGTGCGCGAAACGCGCCTTGCGGGTGTTCGCAACTTGAACGGCGGCGATTCGCGCTTCGACAGCGCGTACCCTTCTGTCGCGTACGTCGCGCCGCTCTCTCGCGTTGTTGGCGCGGAACGCCAGATCTATGCCGTCAACAGCAACGAAAACACCTACACCAATGGCTGGACTGGCCCTTTCGATGCGTTCCGGCTACTCAAGGAAACAATCGACAATACTGAAACTCCGCGGCGCCTCAAGGGTTTCAACCTCTATTATCACGCGTTTTCAGCAACAAAACAGGCGGGATTAGATTCAATCCTCAGCCATCTCGATTACGCGCGATCCTTGCCTCTCGCGCCCATTTCCGCGTCGCACTATGCTGGAATTGCCGAAGGCTATTTTTCAGCGCGCATCGTTGAAGCCGGCCGCGACCGGTGGCGCATCAGCGAGCGCGGCGAACTTGATACCGTGCGCTTTGATGCGGCGGACGATCTCGTGATCGACTACGCCGCCAGCTCCGGCGTCGTCGGCCACAACCATCACTCTGGTTCACTCTATGTTACCTTCGACCGCGCCGCGCGCGAACCGGTGGTTGCCTTGCAATCAGCTCGCAAGTCCGCCCCCAATTTTGATTATCGCGGCGCCCACCTCGTCGATGGCCGCTGGCAATTGTCGTCTGTGTCGCGCTCGCCCTGCAGCATTGCCGCGAACGCGCAAGGGTTTGGGATTGGCGATATGACTTGGGGCGGCTTCGCACCAGGCGACTACGCCATAATCGCGCGCCGTGACGGCGAAACCGTTGCCGAACAGCGCGTCACTGCAGACGATGACGGGCGGATAAAGTTTACTGTCGATACAGATGCGATTGAGCCGGTGCAGCTATCGATTTCCTGTGCCGCACCTGCTTCAGCGCAATTGCCGAAGCAGGCCGCTACTCGCCGCTGAAACAAAGCGGGTATTCGTGTCGCAACGCGGGCCGTTCGCAAACGCGAGCCGGTCCACAGCGCACCAGCCCAACCGCACCGCTCAACCACCCAATCCGCGCCATTTCGTCGTCTGTGCGGCGAACACAAAAGCCCCGCTCGGCGGCTTTACGTGCCGCGGGCAGGGCTCTGATCGATCAGATTATTTGAGTTACGAGGCCTAGTGCCGTGTGGCTGTCCTCAGCCTCTCCATTTCATCTTTGAGTTTGAGCTTCTCTTGCTTCAATCGCCGGATCTCTGCGTCGTCTGAGCCCGGGCGGGTCACGGCTTCTTGGATCCTTTGCTCCAGAAGCCGGTGCTTCTCTGCGAGTTCAACAAGATGAGACGACATGGTCATCTATTCCTCTCCTTGGATCGTTGCAGACATGACAATCGTGCCACAGTTGTTTGGGCTTGTCCAACCCATCAGAGCAACTGAATTGTGTTTTTATATTTGCATTTTCCTGCTCTCCTGCCAGCGATTCGTCTAAATTTGTTACGATTAGCCAGAATCTTGCCCCACTACCCTGCTCACGCGCGGGGCGGGCGCTGGTCGAATGCGGGAGGCCCATGCGTTTGCCAGTTGCCTAATCCATCCCAATGGTTGACAACCCCGGCGGACGGACGAAGCGGGGCGGGAAAGACTAAAATGGAGCGTCGCGACGAACGCGAGCTGCGCGAAGAGCTAGTAAAATTGCGAACCGAGCATCGTTTGCTCGATGAAGAAATCGTGTCTCTTGAAGCCAATCCGACGGCCGATCAATTGCTCATCAAACGCCTTAAAAAGCGCAAGCTCGCGCTGAAGGACCGCATCACCTCCGTCGAAGACCGTCTGCTCCCCGATATCATCGCTTGAGAGCCGCCGGCGCGCCGCCATAAGCCTTAACTACACCGAGCTGCACCGGATCTGGGTGCATGCTCTTGCCAAGCGCGGGGGGCTCCTCTAAATGCCGCGTTTCCCTGAAGGGGAGCGGACGATTCTCATGAGCGCAGCAAAACCACTGGTCGGCATCATTATGGGCAGTCAATCCGACTGGGCCACCATGAAAGAAGCCGCGACGATCCTGGACACTCTCAAGGTCGCCTACGAAACCAAAATAGTCTCGGCACACCGCACGCCCGACCGTCTTTACGCTTACGCTAAGTCGGCACGCGACCGCGGCCTCAACGTGATCATCGCGGGCGCTGGCGGCGCCGCACATCTCCCCGGTATGACAGCGGCCATGACAACGCTTCCCGTGCTCGGCGTGCCGGTCATGAGCAAAGCGCTGTCTGGCCAAGACAGCTTGCTCTCCATTGTACAAATGCCGGCGGGCGTTCCCGTTGGCACGCTGGCTATCGGCGAAGCGGGTGCGACCAACGCTGGCATTCTGGCCGCGTCCATCCTTGCGCTCAACGATGCGGCTCTAGCGAAACGTCTCGACGCCCTTCGTGCCAAGCATTCCGCCGCCGTCGCAGAAAATCCCAAGGACGAGTGAAAGCTGTACCGTGACCGCACTTCCACCAGGCTCGACAATCGGCATTCTCGGCGGCGGACAGCTTGGCCGCATGCTCGCCATGGCCGCCGCGCGGCTGGGCCTCAGATCGCATATCTTTGCGCCCGAAGCCGATAGCCCCGCTTTCGAAGTCGCGGCCGAGCGCACGCTTGCGTCCTATGACGACGAAAAAGCCCTGCTTGCATTCGCGCGCGGCATCGACGTTGCCACTTACGAGTTTGAAAATATCCCCGTTGCAACCGTAGAATTTTTATCAAAACACATTCCCGTTCGCCCGGGCGCGAAGGCCTTGGCGTGCGCGCAGGACCGTATCAATGAAAAGACCTTGGCGCGCAAGCTCGGCGCAGGCACTGCCGAATTCGCCGAAGTAAACAGCTTTACCGGCTTGCAAAAGGCCCTCGGCACAATCGCGCCGCCATGCGTTTTGAAAACACGCCGCTTTGGCTACGACGGCAAGGGTCAGGCTAAAATCCTCAAACTCGATGACGCCCGGCTCGCCTGGGACGCCATGCGCGAACAGCCGTCCATTCTCGAGAGTTTCGTCAACTTCCAGCTTGAAGTGTCGGTCGTTGCCGCGCGCAGCCTCGACGGCGAATTCCGCGCTTTTGACGTCACCGAGAACGAGCATCGCAACCACATTTTGCATCGCTCATTGGCACCGGCGCGCATCACGCAAGCCGCCGCCAACGAAGCCATTGCCATCGCGGAGAAGTTCGCGCGCGAATTGGATTACGTGGGCGTGTTCGCAATTGAGTTCTTCGCGCTGCATGAGATGGGGCGGGATGTTTTGTATGTGAATGAAATGGCGCCGCGCGTGCACAACTCCGGCCACTGGACCATTGACGGCGCCGTCACTTCGCAGTTCGAGCAGCACATTCGCGCCGTCGCGGGATGGCCCTTGGGCTCAACAGCTCGCAAAGCACCAGCCGTCGAGATGATCAATCTCATCGGCGACGAAATTCTAGCCTGGAAAGAGATCGCTGCCGACACGGGCGCCTTCCTGCATCACTACGGCAAGAAGGAAGCGAGGCCCGGCCGCAAGATGGGCCACGTCAACCGGTTGCTTCCCGGATTGCCAATGCCGGATGGGGCGTGACGTCATCGCAACAACGTCATCCCGGAAGAATGAGGTGTCTGACCCTCCGGGTTTGACACCGTGACACAGGCCCGCTGTTCTTCAGGGTGTCAGACCCTTCATGCCGATGGCGTGTCTTCGACACGATGGATCAGACACCGGCCTCGTTCGCCGTCGGAATGTCGGGCTTGGTGCAATCCGTGACGCGAGCTTGCGGCTGTCGGGGTTCGCAAGAAGGGGGCTCACCCGCGACCTACGATTCTTCGCGCTGCGATAGCTTTGCCCCCCTACCCCACCACTCCCTCCAACCCCTCCAGCATCATGTCCCAACCCTGCTTCGAACGCTCGGCAAAGCTCGCCCAGCGCGGATGCATGGTGTGGGTGAGCGTCAGCTCGCAGCCCTCGCTTAACGACGCAATGTCAACGGCGACGCGGCTGGTCTCGGATTGATTGACGGAAAAATCGAACACCAGACGCGACGGCCGCTCGAGTTCGATGAATTCGCCATAGTGCTCGATGTCTTCGTCCTCGCGCCGCTCGACCAGGCAAAACTCGCCGCCAAGCGCCGGATCGATCTCGGATTTGATCATCGTGCCGTTCGCGGTCGCGAACAGCCATTTGGCGGCGAGCACTGGATCAAGCCACGCGTCGAACACGCGCTCCGCTGGTGCTACAAACCGCCTGCTGGCGCTAATGCTGAATGTCTCTGCGTCCGCCATTTGCCGTCATCCCCCAAACGTGTGAACCTGCTCTGTGACCTGTCCTGCCCCGAGATTAAGCCCCAGAGCAGGGTTGTATATGGTTTTCTTGCATTGAAATCAGGGCGTTGACGGCCTGCACACAATGCCAGCCAAGCTTCCAGCCCGAGATAGACAAACTTAACCGCCTTTGTTATACCCCAAATAGAAATTGGACGCGGGATCCGGGGCCAACGCCGCCGGAGCTCGTGTTTTTATTGCTTACCTTCCATCCGCACTCATGAGGATATGACCCACGTGCAGGTTCTCGTTCGCGACAACAATGTCGATCAAGCGCTCAAAGCCCTCAAGAAAAAGATGCAGCGCGAGGGCATCTTCCGGGAGATGAAACTCCGGAACTACTTCGAAAAACCATCCGAGAAGAAGGCCCGCGAAAAGGCGGAAGCCGTGCGCCGTGCCCGCAAACTCGCGCGCAAGAAGTTGCAGCGTGAAGGTCTGCTCCCAAGCAAGCCGCTGGTTGTACGCGGTGGTCCTGGCGGCCCCGGCGGTAAAGGTCCGGGCGCTGGTGGCGGGCGTGGCGGCGCGGGCGGCAGCTCTGGTGGCGGCTTCGGCGGCGGCGGCGGCGGATCTTCGGGCGGCGGCTACGGTGGTGGCGGCGGCGGTGGATTCGGCGGCCGATAATCGAGACGCACGGCATTAGAATTTTTAACGGCTCGCGGATCTCGCGGGCCGTTTTCGTTTTCGGCAAGCATCGGAGAGATACCTATCCCCGCTTGAGGAATTCTCCGGCAGGCCTAAGCCTTACATCAGCGAGCCAGCACCGCCTTCTTCGATCAACTTCTTGGCAACGTCACGCGCAATTTCGAGCGTCTCGGTGATCGTGCGCCCCTGCACGACCAGCCCAGGCACATCGTCGGAGGTTGCAAGATAGACCCCTTCTGGAAGATGTTCGATGTGCAAATTTACGACGCGCTCCATTTACTGCTCCTGTTGAACTGGCTGAACTGATATCACGGATGCGGCACTCTCAACAAACTCCGGTTAGGGGACGCGCCCCTGCCCCGCCCGCACCTTATCGATCCACGCATTAATCGCCTCATACGACCCAAACATGTAGTGATCGGCGTGTCCGGCTTCCGGGAAGGTCACAATCTCTTTTGGGTCGGCAGCCAATTCAAACATGGCGCGCCCCATGGCAATGGGAATAATCTCGTCCTTTTCGCCGTGAACGATGAGTAACGGGCATTTGACCGCCGCGATGAATGATTTGCTCTCGTAGCGATCCAAGAGCATCAAGCGCACCGGCAGCCAGGGATATTGCCCGCTCGCAAGATCGACCATCGCCGTATAAGGCGCGTCGAGGATGAGTCCGGCTGCTTTTTTCTCGGCCGCCACCTGCACGGCGACACCGCTGCCGATGCTCTCGCCATAGATGATGATATCGTCCGCCTTCACACCCTCTTTGAGCAACGCGTCATAGGCAAGTTTTGCGTCCGCGACGTTGGCGGCTTCCGACGGCGCGCCAGTCGATCCCGCGTATCCGCGATACGTCATCATGAACATGCCGCGGCCACGGGCTAGGTATTTCCGGATGCGTTCCGAGCGCGAGGCGAGCGAACCCGCATTGCCATGGAAATAGAGAAGCGTCGGCTGACCTGGCTCAGCCTTGCCGTACCACGCAATCACCTTCTCGCCATCGGGCGTTTTAAGGGTGCGTTCCGAAACGTTGTTGAGGCCCTCGGCCGCTGGCTCTGTGTGCGTCGGATCTGGATGATACATCAGGCGGCGCTGACCGAAGTACATCGCGACGCCGATCACCGCATAAACACCGCACGCAATCAGCAGAATGGTCTTCAGCATGTTGCGTCTCGCCCACCCCTCTAAAACTCACTCGCCTTGACTTCCACGACCTTGTTGCTGGCACCGCGCGTTTCAATGTTATTGCGGTGCCAGTTGGCCGTGATGCCGGGCGACATGCCTTTCAAGATGCTGGCCTTGAGCGACGCACTCACGTTGGGTTTGAATTCCATGGCTACGCTGGACTTTTCCGGCTGATAGACTTTTTTGGCGACGAAGACGTAGCGGCCCTGCTTCTTCAAGCTGGCGATCAACTGTTTGCAGCGCGTCTGGATGTTGGCCATGACGAAGCTGTCGGTGCCCTCCTCGACTTCGATCTCCGTCACTTTGTCGAACGTGTAGGTGATGGAATTGACGTAGTTGGCGCTGGCGCCGATCTCAAGGTGGGGCAGCTTAACGCCTTCGAGGCCAAACTCGCCGCCCGTGCCGACCGTCTTGACAACGTTCTCTTCGCCTTCATACGCGCGCGTCTTCATGCGCTCAGGAAACTTGGCGGCGAGCGCATCCGTATCGTCCCAGCAGATCTCAGAAACTTGAGCGCCGAAAACGGGCCCTTTGGCCTTATGCGTGGTGGCGTAAATGCGGCCCGGCTTCAGCCGGTTGGCGTAGGGGAAGGAATGCATGCCGCCGAAAAAGCCGCTTCGATACGCGAATGGCAAAACGGCCGTCCCGCCGGTATTGGGCGCCGACACACTCGCACACCCCGAAAATGCAATGCACGCGCTTGCAACTGAACAAAACTTCAACATAAACGCCCCCGCCTACTTCACCCTACTAGGATAGGGACTATGGCCGCGAGGGTTAGGGCCGACCAGGGCAGCAGGCGTTGTATTCCTGCTTTGTCCCCGGGATTCACCGGCCGATAATCTAGTAGCTGACAAGTGCGCTCAAGGTTTTTCAAAACACTCCACCATATTGGCCATGCGCTCGGGCCCAGGCAGGTGGCCGCGCGCGCTGCCCGGGCTTGCCATGATGCGATTGGCAAACGCCAAGACGTCGGACAAATTGAAGTAGCTCTGATCTCGCCCCGTCTTGATCGACCAACAGTCAGCCTCGTTCTCGGACTCGGGCTTAGGGGCATACATGTGCCCAAGCACGTGATGCGCGCACTCGTGCAGATAAAAGAAAATCTGCAGCTTGCCCGAAAGCGAAGCCATCACTTCTATATCGAGTGTAATGACGGGAATGCGACCATAGAGTTGTGAACGGGCGGCGTCCCCAAGCCCGCTTGTCTGGTAGGTCTGCACCGGACGCCCGCGAAAATCGGCGCATCCAAGCGAAACCCCGGCGACGAATGTCCTGCCGCCCGGCTCCTGCTGAGCTCCCGCTTGTCCGGCTGCACCCGAAACCGCCAGAACTGCCATTGCGAAGGTTAAAACCACCCGCATTGCGTCATCCCACTTTGCTGACCAGATACCCTATACGGTTCCCCTCCCGTAAGCGGATGCGTTCCAGCGCTTCAAAAATTTCATTGCCGTGCATCGGCCGGCCAGTCTGGCGAACAGTTGCGGCCTCAAGTTCGCGTAATTCGCGCACGATGGGCTCGGCCGTCTTGTGCAGCATTGCAATCGTTGCCACCGTCTTGCGCGGCATGTTGATCGGCACCTTGGGCGCGACCGACGCTAGGATGTCCTTGGCCGTATCCGAGAAGTACGACGTGAGCCGGCCGAGCAGCGACACGATGCGAATAATCATCGTTTCCTCGAACCGGTATTCGTAACGGTCCATCCACTCGAAAAGCTTGTCGCAGGTGAAGTCCTGCAAACGGATGCTCGACGTGCCGCGATAATCCTGCCATTCGCACACGAGATCGAACGACGTCTCCAAATCGATGTCGGCCGGCGCGAAGGTTTGCGTCGCCGTGACGCCGATGCGGTTGAG
>JAYSVT010000346.1:0-3180 GCA_043718455.1 Hyphomicrobium sp. | reverse complement strand
CGCGCCCATTGATCATCACCTTGCCACTGCTGGGCGACTCCAACAGCCCCGCAATATGCAGCAACGTCGATTTGCCTGCGCCTGATGGCCCAACCAGCGCAACAGCCTGGCCCTTCCTCAACTCAGCACTCGCGCCCTGCAGCACCGTGATTTCGCGCGTGCCCTGTTTGAACGCGCGCGTTACGCCCTCAAGCCTCAAGACCGCCGTATCCGTCATCGTCTGCATCACATCCTGCATGAGCTACTCGTACCGCAAAGCTTCAACGGGATCGAGCTTTGACGCCCGCCAGGAGGGGTACAAAGTCGCCAGAACCGAGATGACCAGCGCCATCAGGACGATACCCGCCGTCTCGCGTACATCGATGTCGACAGGGAGCCGCGTGAGATAATAGATACTCGGATCGAAGACCGTCGTCCCCGTGATCCAGGACACGAAATTCTTGATCGCCTCAATGTTCCAGCAAAACACGATGCCAAGGATCAATCCGGCGATAGTGCCAACGACACCGATCGACGCGCCCGTGATCAAGAATACGCGCATAACCGCTGATTTCGACGCGCCCATCGTGCGCAAAATCGCGATATCGCGGCCCTTGTCTTTCACCAGCATCATCATGCCGGACACGATATTCAAGGCCGCAACGAGGATAATGAGCGACAGAATAATGAACATGACGTTGCGTTCGACTTCGAGAACCGTAAAGAAGCTCTCGTTGCGCTGGCGCCAATCGGAGATGTTCATCGATGGCCCGAGCGTTTCTTTAATGATCTGTGTGTATTTCTCGACGTGATCTGGCCGTTCGACCACAACCTCCAAGACATCGACCTCGGTGCCTTTTGAGAAATACTTCTGCGCTTCAGCCAACGGCATAAAAATCATCATACGATCGTATTCGGACATGCCGAGTTCGAAGACCGCAGAGATCACATAAGGTTTTGATCGTGGCGTATTGCCAAAGGGTGTCGAGGCGCCACGTGGCGATACAAGCGTAATCGTGTCGCCCAGACTGACGCGGAGAGAATTCGCGAGCCGCGATCCGATGGCAATGCCAGTCTGTCCGTCAAATCCATCAAGCGTGCCAAGTTTCACGTTGTCAGCGACAAGCGGGAGAGATTTGACGCTTCTCTCGTCAAGCCCGCGCACGAGACCGCCGAGCGCTTGCACGCTTGACGACACCATGACCTGTCCTTCGATCAGCGGCAGCGCTGCTTTCACGCCCGGCACCGTCAGAAGCTTGGCGACGATCTCGGCATAGTCCTCGAACGGCTCGCCAATTTTATGGACGATCACATGCCCATTGAGCCCCATGATTTTGGAGAACAGATCTTTGCGAAAACCGTTCATGACAGCCATGACGATAATCAGCGTCGCAACGCCAAGCATGATGCCGAGGAACGAAAACCCGGCGATGACGGAAATAAAGCCTTCCTTGCGCCGCGCGCGCAGGTAACGCCCCGCCAGCATCCATTCGAAGGGTGCAAAGGCCCGCGTATCAGGGATCGGCGCGCTCATTCGTTCTATGTCCCCTCTGGGCCTCAGTCTGAAACGACCCCGTCTAAGCAAGAACCCGCTGGCTCATCACGGCATCGATCACACTCTTCAGCGCCGCGTCCATCGGCATCGTCTTGCGTTCGCCTGACTTGCGATCCTTAACCTCGGCTTCGCCCGCCTTGACGCCTTTTGGTCCAACGATCAATTGATAAGGCAGACCGATCAGATCCATGGTCGCGAACTTGCCGCCGGCACGTTCGTCCGTATCGTCGTAGAGAACATCGATGCCGGCGGCTTGCAGTTTCTCGTAGATGCCAAGCGCTGCGGCGTCGGTATCCTTATCTCCCGATTTCAGGTTGATGAGGCCAACTTCAAACGGCGCCACCGGAACCGGCCAAATGATGCCGTTGGCATCGTGGCTAGCTTCAATGATGGCGCCCGCGAGCCGCGACACTCCAACGCCATACGATCCCATCTGCAGCGTCACGAGTTGTCCATCCGGTCCCTGTACACGTGCGCCCATGGGCTCGGAATACTTGGTGCCGAAGTAGAAAATATGGCCAACCTCGATACCCCGCGCCGAAACGCGCTTGTCCGTTGGAACGTCGCTCTCGAACTTCCCGGCGTCGTGCATTTCTTCCGTGGCCGCGTACTTTCCCGTCCAGGCATCGACAATGCCCGTGAGATCGCCATCGAAATCGGTCGAAGCAGACGGGATCGCACCGTCAATCAGGTCCTTGTGACAGAAAACCTGGCTTTCGCCAGTTTCCGCCAGAATAATGAATTCGTGACTGAGATCGCCGCCAATCGGGCCTGTATCCGCTTTCATCGGGATCGATTTCAATCCCATGCGCGCAAACGTTCTCAAATACGCGACGAACATGCGCCGGTAGGTTTGACGCGAAGCCTCAGCCGTCAGATCGAACGAGTAGGCATCCTTCATCAAGAATTCGCGGCCCCGCATGACACCGAAGCGCGGTCTAATCTCGTCGCGGAATTTCCATTGAATGTTATAGAGGTTTTTCGGCAATTCCTTGTAGCTCTTGATGCTATCGCGCACGATGGCCGTGATGACTTCTTCGGCCGTCGGCCCAAACAGAATGTCGCGCTCATGGCGATCGACGATGCGTAGCATCTCTTTACCGTACGCCTCATAGCGCCCGCTCTCGCGCCATAGATCAGCCGATTGAATGGTCGGCATCAGGATTTCAACGGCACCCGCACGGTTCTGCTCTTCGCGCACGATCGCGCCGATTTTGGTCAGCACCTTGAGTCCCAGCGGCAACCACGAATAGATGCCGGCCGCCGATTGTTTAATCATGCCGGCCCGCAGCATCAGCTGGTGCGAGATGATCTCGGCTTCCTTGGGGGGATCGCGCAGAACGGGCAGGAAATAGCGGGAAAGGCGCATGTGTTTCAGCTTTTTCTTTCAGTTGTCAATCAGCCTCGCCGGCGTTTGAGATACGGCACTCGAACTTAGTCTTTGAGGCTTCGGCGGAATACCGGGTAATGCCATACCATGCAATGGCAGGGCTGCATTGTCCCTGCGCGATCGCGCCCTCGAACATCCGAAACAAATGTCGATTAGGGCTTTCTCAGCCGTCGCCACAATTTGACACTTCTGATTTCTGAATAAAATCCGGAACTTAAACGAAGCCCGTGACAAGCTCTCCACAGATGAGTAGACT
>JAYSVT010000345.1:0-9684 GCA_043718455.1 Hyphomicrobium sp. | reverse complement strand
GTCCGCATGAGGTGAGAAGCTCATGTGGGGAGCAGCCCCCTGGCGAAAGTGACGGCGCTAGAGACTTGACACTCCAATCGCCGCGGACCGGTTTCGAGGACGCACTTTTTTAACATCCAAGCGCGGCCTCAAAGCCGGTCCGCTTCTTTTCACTTTTTCCAACTGGCGCACTTTGGGTGCGGCCGGACGCAGGCTGCGTGCCTCGTCGCGCGCAAAAAAAAGAAAGCATAGGCCTCCATGACCAAACCCGACAGAACCCGTAAAGATCTGCCGAGACCCAAGCACCCGAAAAAATGGTTGGGCCGCGCTGTGCGCCGCCAATATTTGACCCTCCTGGCGCGCGCCAATGAACTCGCCGAGGAATGGGAGATTCGCGAAGAAATCCGCGCCGGTAAACGAACGCAGGGCAGGCGTCCGCAGGCGAAAGTCATCCGCGACCGCCATAAGGAACGGGAAGCCGCCTACGAAGCCCGCCGTCAGCTCACAACCAAACGCGAGCGCGACGCGAGCGGGCGTTTCTTAGCCAGATGCAGCTCAAATCAAGGCCCGCTCCCCGCCGCGTAGGCGACCCACACATTGGGTTCTTCGTAGCGGCCGCGCTGGCGCTCGAGATCGATTTTGACCGGTACGAGCGCGCCTTCGAGTTCGTAGTCGCCCGTTGTCTCGAAGGCTTGGCTCGACCACGTTTCCCAGAAGCCGACGTGCTCCTCGACCACCATCGAGCGTTCGCACGGCCCGATCAGTTTGCCCCCGGCCGCGAGATGACTGCGCAGCCATGGATCAAATGGCCGGCCGCGCTCGTCGGTCCATGTGATGTAGTCGGCGATGGCGATACGCGGGTGGCGTGCTTTTGCCGAAGGGCGAACGGGAGCCACGAGCCCGCCAAGCCCCCTTGCTTCCGCCAAATCGAGCAGCGCCCTAATCATAATGCGCGCGTAGCCTTTGGAGCGGTAGCGCGTGGGAACAGAGATCGCGAGTGCACCGAGCATGTTCGGGTTTTTGCGGCTTTTGCGGCTGGCCGCCTCTTCAACCACCCAATCCCAGCCCTCCGGCGGCAACCCTTCAGCCGGGTCGCATCTGAGCGGCACACAATTGGCAACGGCAACCGGATAGCCGCGCTCTTCATCGACCAAGCACAGCTGATAATCCGCATACTCCTCAAGCAGGCTGGCATAGAGCTCGTAGTGCGCGCGTGTGTAGTTCAAGTATCCAAGGTCGTTCCACGCGGCCTGCTCGATGGCAGTGGCTGCTTTTTTCAAGCCGGGATCGGACGCCCTGGAACGAATAACAAGATTGGTCATTGGCAAAAACTCAACATTGAACATGAGGGCTGGCGGCTGGTGCGCGGCCTCGTCCAAGGCCGCTTATGCAGCTATCAACTGCACGTTAAGGTTGATAATATATGGTGAACAAAAATACAATGGGTGCGCACAAATAAATACTAGATTGCTCAGGTTGGCGTTGAAGCAACGAATTTACGCTATTTTTTGTTATTCTCGCCTATCGGATCAGCGCCCCGTGGTAAAGAAATATTCAATCTTTGCGTGTGTTAATGCTGCCCACGCTAAGGAGTTCGAAATGCAACGACAGCCCGAACCAACGTCCCAACTCCAGCATCACGACGGCAACGTCCATCGCCTGACGATGCTGACAGCCGCCGGCATTACGTTCGCTGGCATCGCGCTCCTCGCCATCATCGCCTACGCCGGCTCCGCCGCAAATCGCAGCGCGTCCGATCGCGAACGCACGCTTCTTCAAAACGCTCTCAACCGCGGCATTGCACGCGCTTTGAACGAGCAAAAGAGCGTGGCGTGGTGGGATGACTCTGTTGCGAAAATTACCGGCGCCAGCATCGACCTTGAGTTCACCGACAGCAACTTCGGCGTCTTCCTGACCGAAACGTATGGCCATGACGAGGTCTACATCCTTAACGCGGAAAACAAGCCACTCTACGCGTTCACCGGCGGCGCCCGCGCGGATCCGTCTGCCTTCGAACAACGCAGACTGGCGCTCGAAGCCATTATTGGCGAAGCGCGCGGCACAGTTGCGTCCAAACTTAAGGCGCGGCCCGATACATTTGGCGCGGACCAAAGCAATTATCGCGTACTCGGGGGCGCCGTCGGCATTGCGCGATGGGCCGGGCATATCCTGTCCGTTGACAACAAACAGGCCGTTGCAGCCGCGCTGACCATCGTCCCCAACGTCGACATGAGCTTACTAAAAGGTGCGCCCAATCTCCTGATCAGCGTCACCTACATCGACGAGGATTACGTCACCGGCATGGGCCGGGCTCTGCTCTTGCCCGATCTCGCGATTACGTCTTCTCCCCTCCACCGAGACGGCCTCGTCTCGGAACTCTTCGCCGGAGACGATGGTTCCCAAGCAGGTTATCTGAGCTGGACCACGCACCGGCCCGGTCAAGTCCTTCTCACGTTCATCTTGCCTCTCGTCGCGTTCGGTGTGTTTGCCGCCGCGCTCTTGGCTGCTGGCATGCTGCGCCGTTTGAAACAATCGTCCCGTGAACTCGCCGAACGCGAGCAGCAGTCGCGCCACGATGCGCGTCATGACGCCTTATCAGGCTTACCGAACAGGGCGCACTTTGCAGCCAAACTGCAGGAAACGCTCGACCGGCTGGATGATAGCGCGGCCGGGACCCAAGTCATTGTCGCCTACGTTGATATCGACCGGTTCAAAGACGTCAACGACACGCTCGGCCATCATGCCGGCGACGAGTTGATCGCCGCCGTCGGCCAGCGGCTCAAAGAGCTGATCCGTCACGACAACCTTCTGGCGCGTTACGGCGGCGACGAATTCGCCATTCTTTGGCAGGTCACCAGCGAAAAGGCCGCGGCTGCGATGGCAGAGCGCATTCAAAGCGCCTTTTCTGCCCGCTTCAATGTCGATGGTCAAAGCCTGTTGGCGACGGCGTCCGCCGGAATAGCCATATCGTCAGATCGCACCATCACGGCCGACGAACTGATGCGGCGAGCCGACATCGCATTATATGAAGCCAAGAGCAACGGCCGTAACAGGTCTGTATTTTTCAGCGAAGACATGGCGCGCCGGGTCGAGGAGCGGCTGTCCATCGAAGCAGACCTCAGAACCGCGCTCGAGTCTGATGGTCTGCGCCTCAACTATCAACCCATCATCTCCTGCAGCTCGGGAAAAATCGGTGGCGTCGAGGCCTTGTTGCGCTGGCGCCATCCCGTGCGCGGAGAAATCTCGCCCGGCGTGTTCATACCGATTGCAGAGCAGTCGGGGCTGATGCCGGCACTCGGCGAATGGGTCCTGCGCCGCGCCATGAACGATTCGAAGCGCTGGCCTGGGCTTCAGATCTCCGTCAACCTTTCTCCGGTCCAATTCCGCCAAGTCAATCTCGAGGCTCTTCTGCAGCAGCTCGTAGAAGAACATGATATCGACGCGCGCCGGTTTGTGCTCGAAATTACCGAGGGCGTCCTCATGGAATCAAGCGAGCGCACCAGCCGCACGCTCGACGCCATCCATGCAATGGGCTTCCAGACGGCACTCGATGATTTCGGAACCGGATACTCCAGCCTCGCCTACCTGTGCAATTTCCGCTTCGATAAAATCAAGATCGATCGCGCCTTCGTCGCCGGCATGTCGAAATCGGAAAGCTACAAAAAGATCGTCAACGCCATCATTTCGCTCGGGCGGGGCCTCGGCATGGAAATCGTCGCCGAGGGCGTAGAGACAGAGTCCGAAGTCGTTGCCATGACGCAGCTCGGGTGCACCGCGCTCCAGGGCTTTTACTTCTCAAGGCCCCTAGAAGCCAGCGCATTGAGCAGCCTGCTCGAAACATTTGTGCCGAGAGTCTTCGGCGCGCAGGACTCCGACCCAAATTCAGAAAAGCATGTGCCGCTCGCTGAAGCCAGCTGAGCTGCCGGGGCGGCGGGGGCCGTAAGATCAGCCTTTAGAAAACTTGACATGCAAGGGAATAGTCATGACTTCAAAGTCGATTTCCGCTCAGTCTTTGCCGCATGATCGCTCGGGAAATGCCGACTATCAATGGTCAAGTTTTGATTCAGAAGCCTATTTTCAGCACTACTACGGCGAGCCTCATGCGGACGACGATCATGTCATCCGCTGCGCCGTTGCTGCAATGAAGGCCATTGCCCCGTCCGCGGCGGGACTGAACATCATCGACGTTGGCACCGGGCCCAATCTCATTCCTTTCATGTGTGCTCTGCCGCGCGCGCGCAGCCTCACCGCATGGGAATTTGCTCAATCAAACGTCGACTGGCTGCGCTCCGACCTGCAGCGCGAAGCACTGCGGCCCCAGTGGCAGCATTTCTGGGGCGTGACCAAAGAGGCCTACGGCGCAAACTGGAACCTGCCGGATAATCCGCTCCCCGCGCTCGCAGCGATCAGCCGCATTACGCGCGGATCGGTGTTCGATTTACCTAGGCGCCGCTGGGACGCAGCAACGATGTTCTTTTGTGCGGAATCGATCACGGAACGTGAGGATGAATTCGCAGCCGCCGTTGCAGCCTTTGCGCAATGCGTGAAAACCGGCGGTGCGCTTGCAGCCGCGTTCCTCGTCCGCTCAGCCGGATACGAAGTGAGCGGACACCGCTTCCCCGTCCTGCATCTCACGCCCGAGGCCATTGAAACAACCTTCGCGCTTCATGCCCTCAACGTTAAAGCCGAACGCATCGGACTGGTTGAACGGGAAATCAGGAGCGGCTACTCGGGCTTCATATTTCTAACGGGGCGCTCCCGCTGACAGGCCAAATCGCACGCATCACAGCGGATCTCCACCCGCCGGGCAGTAGGTTTTCTGTAACCAGCGGATCGCCGCCATCGAACGGTTGTACTTGTCCGGGTTGAAACCGAGCGTCATCTTTTTGGAGGTTGAAGGTTCTTTTGTCCCGGCCTTGACGCAGTCGTCTTCTGAGACTTGCATCTCCTTCCCGTCGATACGGCAGGCCTTGTAGCCACCCTTTTCATCTAAAAGGAACGAATACTGAAACCCCTCGTGCGCATAGATGTCGATCGGCGCTTCAAAGCGCTGCCGGAACGCGCCACTCTTTTCGTCAATCTCGGGCTCTTTGAGCGTCGTCAGATCCAAGCTCGCGAGAGTGAAGACTTCGCGTGAGCGCATGAACTCACGCCCAGCACCGCCCCCGTATGTCACTTGGAGTTCGCGAATGACTTCCGCCTTGCACATCTTGGGATCAAGTACACGCAGACTTGCGTTGCAGTAATCGCCCGGGCCGCTGAGAGCAATAAAGTGGCAAAAGAAGGCCTTGGTATCGAGGTAGGCGCGCTCGTCTTCGAAAAACACGACGGAAATCAATTCACTGAATGTCAGCGTGTTGACCGCCGCGGCGGACGTGGCACCGAGCACAACTGCGCCACCAAGCGACATCAAGCGTGCAACTGTGCGCATAGCTGGCCTACTCCCTCGTACCGTGAAAAAAAGCTCAGATGGTGCACCGGCAAGGTAGCGCCGTTCATGAAAGCAGAAAAGCTATGCTTTCGGATACGGCGCCTGGTCCCTCGCCGAATCACATCTCAACGATCTCGACCACACCCGGCATCACCGCCAAGCGATTGGTATCTTGAGGCGAAATCTCAAACCGGCCCGGCAAAACGAATTCAAGCTCGCGGCCCCTATCCTGCAGGGGCAGCACAAGGCGGATCTCGCCGCCTCGCGTGCCGCTGGGTTTCATCACCGCCCGCACCGCTGCCATCGAACTCTTGCCGGACGCCAGCATGCGAGGATCAAGTAGAACACGCAGGTTACGCGGAATAGCAGCGGCAGCTTTGTCCAAAGCCTCTAGACTCTGCACCCGCAATTTGAGCGTTTCGCCGTCGCGCTCGGCTTCGACCGAAATAATAACCGCCGTTCCAGGCTCCAAAAGATCGCGGCACACGGCAAGCGTGTCGGAGAAGATCACCGCCTCGAACTGCCCCGTCATATCCGAGAACATAGCGAACGCGAATTTGTTGCCCTTCTGGGAGCGGCGTTCGCGTGCTGAAATGACAATCCCGGCGAGCCGTGCCGCCGTCGCGCCGCGAGCGGCCGAAGCTTCGAACTCCACAAAACGTCTGACGCCAAGCTTGGCCAGAACTTTCTCGTACTGATCGAGCGGATGGCCCGAGAGATAAAAGCCAACCGCTTCAAATTCGGCAGCCAGCCGCTCCATGGGCGTCCACACTGCCGACCCGCGCAACGCAAGTTCGGGCGCTTTGTCTCCACCACCGCCAAAGAGATCAACGATACCCTGCGCATTGTCGGATGAACGCCGCTGCGCCAGGGCCAGCATGGAATCTGTGTTGGCGGCAACCAGCGCCCTATTGTTTTCAAAAATGTCAAAAGCGCCAGCTTTGGCCAGCGTTTCAAGGCAGCGCTTGTTCAAGGCCTTGGGATCGAGCCGATGCGCGAAATCCGCGAGCGACGTATAGCGCCCATTCTCTTCGCGCTCTTTGACAATCGTCTCGACCGCACCAGCGCCGATATTCTTCAATGCCGCGAGCGAATAGCGGATCGCGCCTGCCTTCTCGCCCTCTTTCGGCGGAATGGCGCCAAAATCAACGCTCGATTGATTGGCGCATGGCGGCATAAGCGCAATGCCAGACTTGCGGGCTTCGCTTGCGAACATAGCGAGCTTATCGGTGTTGCCCATATCGAGCGTCATGGACGCCGCCAAGAATTCTTCGCGGAAGTTGGCCTTCATATAGGCCGTGTGATAGCTGACAAGCGCATAGGCTGCTGCGTGAGATTTGTTGAAGCCGTAGCCCGCGAACTTATCGACCAGCTCGAAAATGTAGACAGCGTCTTCGCGTCTGACCCCTTTTGCCAGCGCGCCTTCGACGAAGCGCGCCTGTTGGGCGGCCATCTCCTTCTTGTCTTTCTTGCCCATGGCGCGGCGCAAGAGGTCGGCTTGTCCAAGTGTGTAGCCGCCCATCACCTGGGCGATCTGAATGACCTGTTCCTGGTAGATGATGACACCGTACGTTTCCTTCAGGATGCCTTCCAGCATCGGATGCAAACAGTCGACAGGTTCTTCGCCGTGCTTGCGATTGATGTAGGTCGGGATGTTATCCATCGGACCCGGGCGATAGAGCGCAACCATGGCGATGATGTCTTCGAAACGGTCGGGCTTGAGGCGCTTCAAGCTTTCGCGCATGCCCGTACTTTCGAGCTGAAACACGCCGGCTGTGTCGGCCCGTGCCAGGATGCCGTAGGATTTCTTGTCGTCGAGCGGCAGCGCCAGAAGATCGACTTCAATGCCGCGCCCCTCCTTCACCAGCTTCACGGCCTTTTCCAGAACCGTCAGCGTCTTGAGACCCAAGAAGTCGAATTTCACAAGGCCCGCAGCCTCGACCATCTTCCAGTTGAACTGCGTAATCGGGAAATGCGATTTCGGGTCACGATAAAGCGGGACTAACTCTTCGAGCGGCCGGTCGCCTATGACGATACCCGCCGCATGGGTCGAAGCGTGGCGGTAAAGGCCTTCAAGTTTTTCAGCTATCTCCAAGAGATGCGCGACGATGGGCTCGCGGTCGCGCTCTTCCTGCAGCTTGGGTTCGCCATCAATGGCTTCACGTAGTGTTACGGGACTGGCCGGATTGTTGGGAACGAGCTTGCACAACCGGTCGACCTGGCCATAAGGCATTTGCAGCACGCGCCCGACGTCGCGCAGCACCGCGCGCGCCTGCAGTTTGCCGTGCGTGATGATTTGCGCCACGCGGCCGACGCCGTATTTTTGTTGCACATACTCGATGACGCGATCACGCTTTTCCTGACAGAAATCGATGTCGAAGTCGGGCATCGACACGCGTTCTGGATTGAGAAAGCGTTCGAACAGCAAGCCAAACCGCAAGGGATCGAGGTCGGTAATCGTCAAAGCGTAGGCAACGAGAGAGCCCGCGCCAGAGCCGCGCCCAGGGCCAACCGGAATGCCATTCGACTTCGACCACTTGATGAAATCAGCCACGATCAAAAAGTAGCCGGGAAACTTCATTTGCGTGATGACATCGACTTCATAGGCGAGACGCTTTTCATAGTCGTCGACGGAAAACCCGTCTGCCATGCCCATCGTTTCAAGCCGCGTCTTCAGGCCGAGTTTGGCTTGCCGTCTCAGTTCGCTCGACTCAAGCCTGAAGTGTTCGAGTTCGCTGACACTGTCATCACTCGCGACGAAGCGGGGCAAAATGGGTTTGCGACCTTTCGTCCTGAACGCGCACCTGACCGCGATCTCAACTGTGTTAGCCAAGGCTTCCGGCAGATCCGCAAAAAGCGCCGCCATTTCGTCCGGGCTCTTGAAATAGTGTTCGGCCGTTGCGCGGCGCCGGTCATCCTCGACGACGTAGCGGCCCTCCGCAATACACAGCAGCGCGTCATGCGCTTCAAAGTCGTTGCGGGTTGCGAAATAGCACTCGTTCGTCGCGACAATCGGCAGCCCGCGTTTGTAGGCAAGATCAATCAGCTGCGGCTCGACGCGCGCTTCGCTCTCGCGGCCATGACGCTGCAACTCAACATAAAGGCGGTTGCCAAAAACTTTCTCGAGCGACTTGAGCCGTTCGAGCGCGCGCTCATTCTGTGAATCCAAAAGGGCCTTATCGACGGGGCCTTCCGGACCGCCGGTCAAACAAATGAGCCCGGCAGACGCTTCTTCAAGTCTTGCTATTTTGATATGCGCGGGCTCGTCCGCCGCGCACTCGAAGTACAAGCTCTTGGACAGCCGCATCAGGTTTGCGTATCCGTCCGCGTCCATGGCAAACAGCGCGATTTTCCCAGCTGACGTGGCGCGCGGCGCATTGGTCGCTGCCCGCAGCGCAGGGCTCGACGTATCGGCAATGTCGCCGAAATCGATATCGATTGTGCATCCGGTGATCGGCTGCACGCCCGCTTCCCACAGCTTCTCGGAAAACTCCAGCGCGCCAAACAAATTGTTGGTATCCGTCAACCCGAGCGCCGGATAGCCGTAGTCCACCGCAAGCTTCGCGAGCTTTGCAATGGGCAGCGCGCCTTCCAGCAACGAATAGGCCGAATGCACCTTGAGATGGATGAATTTGGGGGCGGAACCGCTCCGGTCCGGCGTCGCTTGAATCGCTTGGCTCATTCCGCGATTGTAGATCCCGGCGCCGTCCGGTCTAGCCCGGATTGGCCGCTAGACACAGTCAATTCGCAACGCGGCCCCAGGGATTCCGGCCCTTTGCGACTTCTACGTTCATTTAAAGCGCCGTTGGCATAACTTCAATTAACTGACCCTCGTGCATCTTGAGTACGCGGTCCATTCGCCGCGCCAGATCCATATTGTGGGTGGCAATCAGAGCTGCAACGCCGTGATGGCGGATCAGCGCCAGCAGTTCCTGGAAAACATATTCGGACGTGTGGGGATCGAGATTTCCCGTCGGCTCGTCCGCCAGCAAAAGCTTGGGCGCATTCGCGAGACCACGGCAAATCGCTGTGCGCTGTTGTTCGCCGCCTGAAAGCTCTGCCGGGCGATGATCGACGCGCGTGGCGAGCCCAAGGGACCCAAGAAGATCGCGCGCGCGCAACTCTGCGTCACGCCGCCCCCGGCCGAGTATCATCTGCGGGATCACGACATTTTCGAGCGCCGAAAACTCGGGCAACAGCTGATGAAACTGATAGATGAAACCGATTTCCTGGCGACGTAAACGCGTGCGATCGGCTTCCGATAACTTGGCGCA
>JAYSVT010000344.1:0-3197 GCA_043718455.1 Hyphomicrobium sp. | reverse complement strand
CAGACGGAAATTTGGGGCGACGGCGCAAACTGGCAGTACGGACACTGGCTCAACGGCCGGCTTGCAAGTGCGCCGCTGGCTGAACTTGTTGCCAAGGTCCTGACCGATTATGGCTACGCGGATTATAAAACCGACGCATTAAATGGCACCGTACCGGGGTACGTGATCGATCGCATCATGGCGGCACGCGATGCGTTGCAGCCGCTGGAACTCGCCTACTTTTTCGACAGCTTGGAAAGCGGTGGCAACATCACGTTCAGGCATCGCGGACAAGAGGCGGCGGCGATGACGATTTCGACGGACACAATGGTGGAAGAGCGGCCGGGCAGCAATTTATTGTCGCTGACACGCGGTCAGGAGACGGATTTGCCCGCCTCCGCCAAGATACGCTTCATTTCGGGCGAGGACGATTATCGCCAGGCCGTTGCCGAAGCGCGCCGTCTGTCGGGCGCGAGCGGACGTGTGGCGCAAGCGGATTTGCCAATCGTGCTTGAAGACGGACTGTCTGCCGGCATTGCTGAGACGTGGCTGTTTGAAAACTGGGCCGCGCGCGAGCGGGCGAGTTTTACATTGCCACCGAGTGCATTGGCGCTAGAGCCGGGCGATGTGGTGACGTTGCAGAAAGGCGAGAAGTCGCGGGCATTGCGCGTGACTGAGATTGCGGAACATGGCGCACGCGAGATCACAGCGGGAGGTATCGATCCGGATGTTTACGGACGGGTGGGAGCGCCTGAGCGCTTGCCGCGCCCGTCTCCGGTTATTCAGATTGGCCAGCCCGCGGCGGCGTTTCTCGACCTGCCGTTGTTGAGCGGTGCCGAGGCGCCGGAAGCCGGATACATAGCGGCCGTGCAGCAGCCGTGGCCCGGCGGTGTTGCAGTTTATGCTTCGCCTCAGACATCGGGGTATGCGCTGAAGGGCGTGATCCCGGCGCCAGCGACGTTGGGGCGAACACTCGATCCGCTTTACGCGGGGCCTGAAGGGCGGATTGATTGGGCGGCGAAAGTGCGGGTCAAGTTGTCCTTTGGAACGCTGACCTCGGCCGATCTCGTGAGCGTCGGCTCGGGGGTGAATTTGGCGGCGGTGCGGAATGCGGATGGCGAATGGGAGGTGCTGCAGTTTCTCAATGCGGTGCTGGTGGATGTTGGAACCTACGAGCTGACGGGGTTGTTGCGCGGACAGGGCGGCACGGAAGGGGCGATGCGTGCGCCGGTCGCCGCGAACGCGCTGTTCGTCGTGCTTGATGCGGCGGTGATGCAGTTGCCACTTGGGTTGAACGATCTCAATCTGCCTCTGAACTGGCGCTACGGGCCGTCGAACCGCGGAATTGGGGACGCGTCGTATGTGTTGACGCAACACGCGTTCAAGGGGCTCGGACGGAGGCCGTTGTCTCCCGCGCGGGTGAAGGCGACGCGCGCTGTTGGCGGCGATCTCACAGTGACATGGGAGCGGCGCACGCGCATCGGCGGCGACAGTTGGGATGCAGCCGAAGTGCCGCTTGGCGAAGAAAGTGAAGCCTACGAGATCGAGATCATGTCGGGCTCGATCGTGAAGCGCACGATTTTGGCAGCGGGGCCGGTGGCGGTCTATACAGCCGCGCAGCAGGTGATTGATTTTGGCAGTGTGCAAAGTGCAGTGAGCCTGCGCGTTTATCAGAAGAGCACGCTCTATGGGCGGGGCGCTGCACGGGTGGCGGTGGTGTGACTCGTAGGTCGAGGGTGAGCGCACTTGCGAACCCCGACAGATGCACACGCGAATGAAGTTGTCGGGCATCGCTTTGGCGCGTCGCGCCTGCGCTCAGCACCGACCTACAAGAGATAACCATCATGAACCAACCCCAGTGGCTCGCCGCCGCGTGGGCCGAATTTGGCGTGCGCGAAATTTCGGGCGCGGGCGATTCGGCTGACGTGATTTCATATTACAAGGAAGCGGGACATCCCGCGATCCAACATGACGAGGTTGCGTGGTGCGCGGCGTTTGCCGGCGCGATGTTGAAGCGCGCGAATATTTCTGGATCGGGTTCTCTGCTTGCGCGCTCGTATCTCGGATGGGGCGTGCCGGTTGAGACAGCGCGGCTGGGTGCGATTGCGGTGCTGGAACGCGGGACCGATCCGGGCGCGGGGCATGTTGGATTTGTCGTTGGCGCGGCGGGAAAGCGCATCTTTTTGCTGGGTGGAAATCAGGGTGATGCGGTTTCGGTTGCGGCGTTCGATCAAGGACGTGTCATTGGCTACCGCTGGCCATCAGCGGAGCCGGTGCAAGCGGCTCCGCACGACGGTGTGTTTGCGCGTGCGCTGAAACACGTGCTCGACATGGAAGGCGGGTTCACCGACGACCCGCACGATCCAGGCGGACCGACGTATAAGGGCATCACACTTGATGTTTTCGCGCGCTGGAAAGGCGTGACGATTGACGCGTCGAACCGCGCAAGGGTGATCGACGATTTGAAGCGCATTCCCGATGATGTGGTGCAGGCGATTTATGAGACGCGCTATTGGCGTCCGGGGCGATGTGGAGATCTTCCTGCGGCGTTGGCGCTTTTTCACTTCGATGCGTGTGTCAATCACGGCGTCAGTGGTGCAGCCCGTATGCTGCAAGCGGCGATCGGGGTGAGCGTTGATGGCGAGATTGGGCCGGATACGCTGGCTGCTGCCCGGCTGCGTTCGATCTCAACAATTTTGGGAAAGTACGCTGACGTGCGCCGCGCACGCTATCGCGCACTCCCGCATTTCTGGCGCTTCGGACGCGGCTGGCTCAATCGCGTGGAGAAGACGCTGGCTGGAGCGCGGGCCATAGCACGAGCCGGGACGAGTTCAGAAAACGCAAATACGAAAGGATTAATCGAAATGGACAGAACAGACATGCAGACATCGGACATGCCAACGACGGTGGAACTGCCAGGGGACGGCAAGTGGTGGCTGCAATCAAAAACGATATGGGGCGCGCTGATCACGGCGGCAGCGGCGGTGGTGCCGGTGCTCGGGCCCTTGATCGGGATCAATTTGCCGGGCGAGGTGATCCGGCAGGCGGGTGAGCAATTGTTCTCGGCAGCTCAAGTGCTTGGTGCGCTTTTCGGCACGCTACTAACGATCTATGGCCGAGTCAGCGCCGTCGAGCGTCTGACGCGGCGCGATGTGAACGTCCGGCTTTGAACGGGTCCGGGATTTTTGGCAGGTGAGCGCTCGGGTTCGATGGGTCAA
>JAYSVT010000343.1:0-3199 GCA_043718455.1 Hyphomicrobium sp. | reverse complement strand
CTCAAATATTTCAAACGTATCCCGCAGAACCTCACTGGCCAAAGAGGCTGTGTTTGTGCGATTGAGAGTCTGTCCAATATCTCGACGGGCGCGTATTGCCTGAGCTATGGCCTGCCGAATGTATGCCTTCATTTCTTCGAGACGTTCTACGCCGACAGAGTATGAAGTAGCCTTATCGAGCACCGCTTTGCCAACATCTAGTTCGATCCGATGCGCCAGATCGTGCGCGAGATATGACTCTACCACTAGCTCAATCTGTGGTGCATCAAGATTTGTAAGGTCGGCATCAGGATCGGCGAGCAAGACTTCAGATAACGCACGAGCTATGGCGTCTCTGGCGGCGTCTCCATCCTGCGTTCCATCTATCGGACGAAGCGCATCCGCAATGACGTCGGCGACTTCCGTTTGAGACTTGCCAGCTAATGCTGTTGGATCGAGTTTGATGTCCGATGGAAGCGTAGTGTCGTTGCTTAGGGCGTCGAGAACGCCGTATAGTCCGCCAGCCGTGTTCGCTGTGCCCGACATTCGTTGGGTTGCGGTCGATGACCCGCCCATGCCTGTTCGAGAATAGTGACCGAGCCCTCGCTTGAGGTCATTCGCCGATCCGCCACCGCCGAACTTTCCAAGGCTGGTTCTTGCAGGCTGGAAACGACGCGGCGGTGCAATTGGCACCGGCTGCGGCTGCCCTTGAGGATTGGGAACCGGTGGCACCCAATCAGGGACCATCGGCACTCCTGATCCTGGCCCCTTACTTGATGCTGATGTTCCCATTTGAAGCTTTCTTTTTTGATGCTGATGCAATCGCCTTTTTAACCGGCTCCTTTGTCTCCGCAGATTTTGCCCATGATGCCAATATAGGCTCGGCCCATGTCTTGTCTGATAGCAGTGGAACTATCGCAGCTTCCAGCTGCGCCGGAGGTATGGATTTGAAAAAATTGGCAATGAGATTGCTATGATCGCCTTGGATCTGTGCAAGTGATAACATTGCGTGGATAATCGGCGGCGTTCCCCACTGGTTTATGCTTCGTGCCCGTGAGAGCACCGATGCCGCTATCACCTGCAATTCCTGGGGTGGAAGAAGTTGAAGTTTACCAATAATCGCAGGCGAATTGCTCGTTGTCTTCAGGAGGGCTTCGAGAATATCGATACCTTCATTGGAGAGCTTGTCAGTCGATGTTATAATCGGCGTATTTTCTCTGCTGACAAAAACAGCGCCACGAAGATCGATGTCTGCCAATGCCGGTTCGAGTGTCAGCCATTCCTTGGAAAACTCATCCGCCCATTCCTCGGGTGGCTTGTAATCGGCATCGGTGGCCTTCGCTGCCGCTTCCAATGGGCCAAGCAATTGTGCTTTGCCATCCATACTTTCGTTGATGGCGGACAATAGCTTTCCGTATGTGTTCTCCGAGCCGCAGCGCTCAAACAGGAGCATTTTAGCAAGTGCCGACTCGTCAACCGAAACATTCTGCGAGCGAGCGATAGTCATCCGAATGGACAATGTGTTGAGGAAGCGCTTGATTAGGCGCGGATTTCCACCGACTTTGGAAGCACTGGTAAGTAGCGGCGCTAGCCGATTTGCCATATCGAGCCTGGCAGCCAGATCGTCGGGGCAATCCGGGATAAGTGATGAAACGAACGCTCGATCCACCCGCTTGCCCGACCATGTTTGCCCCAGGCGCTCGCACAATGCCTCTCGCACAGCATCCTTCTGCTCTTGCGCGAGCCCGCTGTTCGCCACAAACAGCATCATCAAATACGCTCTCACGTCCTGCGTTCCCAACGATGGAACGCGGATCGGCACCTGAATCAGCTTGTCGAAATAATTTGTGACCAGATCATCCGTCATAGCGATGTCTTTGAAATGGTAACGGACTGACTGCTTTATCATTTCATCATCCGCAGCGATAATGAATGCCGTTCTGTCCAGGAATAAAAACAGGCGCATCGCTTCCAGCGTCGAAATCGCGGTCGAAGGGAGACAACGATCAAGATCGTCAATCAGAACGACGAGGGTCAGATCGAGAGATTTCAAAGTACTCTCAAGGTCGGCTCTAAAGTCGTGAATGGCCTTGGGAGGCGTCTGCGCCGCCACCGCCCGTTCGCGCAAGAGAGCCTTTGCCTTTTCCCCGCCGCCCTTCGCAACACCGAAAGTGGCAGCTAGGTCCTTCTGGTCAATGTTGCCGTCTGTAAGCGCTTTGACGGCAGCAACCCCGTCGCCGATCAATCCGACCGGCGGCAAGCCCAAAGCCAATGAAGCCACTGCGGTTGCGCCCGAGGTGGCCACGCGAAACCAATTGACCCGCGACACCAGCCCTTTTGCTTTCTCTAAAACGTCTTCGGCAACGCCCTTATCGTCCTCGGCACGCTTCAGAACGGCGCTGGAAATCGTCTCCATCAGCGCGGCGCGGGTGTCGTCATATCCCTGATAAAGCCATGCATTAAATTCGACGAAAAGGAACTTATCGGCTGAGCGCTCGCGGAGTGATGCCGCGAGCAGCTTCATCATAGATGACTTGCCAACTCCCCAACTACCTGAGACGCCCATCGACAGCGGGCGTCCATCGGCCTGCGAAATCATTTCAGCTGCGATATCCGCGATGAACCGGAAATTTAAAAAATCAGTTCCCGTTTCATTATCAGACCACATTTGTTTACCTAACAATTAGCGGTCGAACGATCATTCAGCCGATTGCGTCTAGAGCGATTTTCGCCGAACTCGGCTTACAGACTGATTCTGTGCAATTTGCCAGAGTTTTCTGCTAATTAGTAGCGCTGATCGTTGGGGCAGGTGTATGTCGGTTTGCGCATGGATCTGCTTTAGTCTGTCCACCGGGGATCAGCCATCATTACGACTCTTGGCAGCCATATGGACGCTGCCTCTCGGCAACCCGCCCTATTCGCTTACGCGAACCAAGCCTAGGGTCTTGGCCGTTCCGGTAACGATCAGGAGCGTGGAAAGATGAGCGGGACTTTCTAAAGTCGCACTCTTTCCCGCTTCGCTCCTTGAGGGTGCGGCGTTTTTGAACTGACCCGCTGGCGCTCTTGCCTCTCTTCTTGCCGGATGGGCGCTGGCGCACAGTTGCGCGCGCACACCATCCGCCGGCGTCGCGCCGTGCAAGGGTGCCGATGTTGTCCCGCTTCGCGGCTGAGGGAGCCTAACGGCTCCGTTTCCGGTGAGCCGGGAACACCAAGGGCTTCG
>JAYSVT010000342.1:0-9721 GCA_043718455.1 Hyphomicrobium sp. | reverse complement strand
CCGATTCTGCGCGCCGGTCGGATAGAGTCAGGTTGTCGTTCTCGGAGCCGACAGCGTCGGTGTAGCCCTCAATCATAAACACTTCGTTGGCATCGCGCTCGATCACGCGCATCATGGCGCGGGCAACGCGATCAAGCTTGCTATACTGGCTTTCCTCGACCTCCCACGATCCTGTTTCGAAGTTGATGTCGTTCAAGTCAACCCGGCGCATATGCTCGCGCAGGCGCGGCGTGGCGCGAACCTGGTCGAGCGTATAGCGCCGCTCAAGCCGCTCGACGGGTGGCGCGCTGAAGGCTTCGTACACTTCCTCGTCGTCGGCCTGATCATAGTCCACGATGTACTTGCGGCGCGGAACGTCAACCCGCGGCGGCGGCACATCGACAATGGATTTAAGTAGCAGTGCACCAACGGCGACGCCGGCACCGATGCCGACGCCAAGGGCGAGATTGCGGCCGAATTTGTCGCGGCGGCGATTGTCGATAATGTTCTGTTCCTGGCCTTGCGCATTGCGGCGGTAGCGGCGCACGAGTTGGCCGTTAGTGTCGGTCACATTGTAGACCGAGTTGTTGTTTGGTCGCTGAATGATAGTGACGTTGGTGCCGTCGGTGCGCGTGATGCTGCGTGTTTTGGCAACCCGGGCAATGCGGTCGCTGTCGTTCTTGAGAATGACGGCGCGATTGTTCTGGCGCACGATAACACGATTACCAGGTTCCCTGATAATCACCCTGTTGGTTGCTTTATCAAAAGTCCGGCTGCGTTGCTGCTTGATGGCGTTCAAGTTGCTCGGTTGTTTCGCCATGCGCACAACGAGCGGCGCGTTTGCTGGAAGCGTTCCCCTTGGTGCGGCAGCGCCTGGAATAGGCTTGGCCGCTTGCGGCCTAACCGCCTGCCAACGCCGGTTCTTTGGCGGACCACCCTGGACAACGGCGGGCGCCGGTTGCGGTTGAGCGACGGCCGCTGGAGTGGGCGCTGCCGGGGACTTACCAACGATCGCAGGAGGTGGCTCACCGAAGACGTTAGCCGGTGGCTTCGTACCGACGTTGGGCGCAACCTTCGGTGCGGCCGGAGTTTTGACAATCGCTTTTGGCGGGATTGCGGGCGCCGCCGGTGTTTTGACAATTGCCTTTGGCGGGGTTGCGGGTACGGCCGGTGTTTTGACGATCGCCTTCGGAGGTGCTGCTGGAACAACCGGCTTCGTGACAATGGCCTTTGCCGGCGCACCAGGAGGGAGCGGCTTCTTGACGATGACTTTTGCAGGGGCCACGGGAGCGGGTTTTGCCGCACCTTTGTTGCGGTTCTTCCAGGCTTGCCGTTTCTCTTCCAAGATCTTGGCGCGCTCGGCAGGTGTCAGCACCTTTTGCGTCGCTTGTGCCACAACAGACGGAGTTTGTGCCTGAGAGGGACCAGCGTACACGGCGAAAAGCGCGATCCCTGCCGTCGTGCCAAGCAAAATCCGCGTTATGTGGGAACGACCATGCATCTTCGTCATCGTGACCTCAAATTGTCAAAGCGCGGGAATTTCGGTGAAGCGCGCAAGTTCATCAGTGGTCCGCCGATTGTATCATGGGACACTTCAGTTGAATGGCGAATGAACGCCGGAACTCCGGCCTCATTGCGGCGGAAACCGCGCCATTTCGCGTGTTTTAAACAATCAGCCGTTGCGACACGTCATGTGTCGCTTGCTCCGGGTTTGAGCCAGCCTCGATAGTGGGCGAGTAGTCCCGCAAGCGGCACGGTGATCCTGACGTCGAAGCAGAACCGGCCATCGCCATCCATATGTTCCCTAGTTTCCGAAACGGGAGCCAGAAAGCGCGGAAGTTTTACCGGACCGGGGCGCCAGCCAATGACGGGCATTGTGATTTCGCCCCCTACAGCTTGAACGTTGAGCAGTATTTTGAAAGGGCCGAAGGCCTCTGCAACTTGACCGCCACTTTCGTATGAGAGTCGCGACGTGAAGCGCCGGCCAGCGAAATCGCGCGTCCACGTTTCACTCAGGCCCTTGCGATCGACGCTGACCGTGACGGGAATGCCGCGACCCGCTTGGGGGAAACCGAACGACCGGTTGATCAATCGTGCAAGCATCCCGGTTCCCGCATCGATGTCAGCCCGTCCCGTCCAGACGGGCGCTCCATCGCTATCATGGAAAGCCCGCAGCGCCGATGGCAGCGCGCGGTAGCTGACCGTCCCGCATGAGAGGGCGAAAAGGCCCGCTGATCCCGAAATTATGACAGTGCGAGACGTCTGAATTGCGAGAGCACGCATCTAGGCTTCGATAGCGGCCAGCGCAAGTTCGCCCGCCGCCGTGCGTGCGCCTGGTGCGATGCCACCTGCGAGCAATACCCGTGTCATGGCAAGCGCTGGGAGAATAGGTACATTAGGACCTTCGCCCTTTTCGGCGAGAAGCCACCAGCGTGACCAAGTATGTTTGCCGTCCGCATCAAGTCCCGCCACTTCGACCGTCATGCCGCCCCGGTCGGATGTAGCGAGACGCGTCACACGCCGCGCTTTTTCGAGATATCGGGCGAGCCAATCGAGAGATTTGAGCCATTGGCGGGCGCGCAATCGCGCCAACGCCAGAAGGCCGAACTGCTCAAGGCGCGATTCAAGGCCGGCGTAAAACATGACGCGTGACGTCGCCGCAAAGCGTTTGGGCAATATGTAAGCGTCGGCCGTTTCAACGGGCGACAGATAACGCACCCCAAGGTTTGGCACGCGCGCGCGTATCACGCTGCCCCACCCAATCGTTTCTCGAAGTTTTCCGTTGCGCCAAATGGCGATTGGCCGGCCCGCATAGGTAAGAAGCGCCTGAATAACCGAGAGCCCAACTTGTCCGCCGCCACCGGGGAAAATAGCGATATCGATCGTGTCGATGCGCCGCCAATGCCGCGTCAGACTTTCAACCGCTGCGGTTGACAATGAGGGTGTGGAGCTGGCGCCCGCGATGGCTGTGACGCCCTTTTTGCGGGCGACTTCGTCAAGTGCGGCCGCGAATCCAGTGATGTAGCCGCTGGCATCCGCGAGATCGATCCAGTGGGCGCCGGCATTGATGGCGGCCCGTGCCAATTCGTCATTGGCGCTTTGAAATGGTCCGGACGCATCAATGACTAAAAAAGGTTTGAGTTCCGCCAATGCCGCCTCGGCATTCACGCCGCTGTCGAACGCGATCCCTGAAACGGCGCAGGAGCAGTCACCGGACTTCAGGCTCGTCGCCAGCGCATCTGCCCGCGCAACGTCGCGCGACGTGACGACGAGTTCGATTGCGTCGATGGTTGCCAGGTGCTTGGCAAGCCTTCGCCCGAAGAATCCCGTTGCACCAATCAGCACAATGCGCCGGGTCACAGCCGTTCCTCGTCGTAGAGCGCTTCCTGATGTACGAGTGTGCCGAACGCTCTGTGTTCGAGGTGCAGCGTAAAAAGGAATGTTGTGGGCGTAACTTCTTTGTGCGAAACGGTCAATTCGCCGGGAGTGGCCCAGCGTGGAAGGGGAATGCGCAAATTTCGAAACGCGAGACAATATCGCCGGCTGCGAAATACGAGAGCGCCGCTCTCAACGGCAATCGAAAGCGCCATGGCGATGCCAAACCCGATGTATTCTTCGAGTCCTGTTGGCCCGGAAAAGCGCTTCACCGAATGTATGATCTGAGGGAAGCCACGGTTGCGGGCAAAAAGCCTGGTCCAGTTTTGCCCGCCAGACGCTGCGTCCTCAGTAACGGTCACGACAGTGGGAGCATTGATCGTCGATGAGAGCGGCAGAGGTGCACCAATCACGCGCAGGAATTGCGCCAGAACGCGGCCAAGCTTTGAAACCCTAATTTCTGTCACGCGTCCGCAATAGATCGCCGTTGCGCCGCCGTTCAGCCGTTTCGAAAATCGCTTACGCACAGCTGGTGGCAGGCTAGCCCAAGCTTCGTCAGAGAGCAGCGTACGAAAGCGCAGGTCGCCAAGTTCTGAATTGATAGTGGACGTTTCCCGCGCTGGATCGGTGTTTAGGCTCCGCGCAGGGTTCATTGGGATTGATCCCCTCAACTCTTGGACTGCGGCAGCAGCGCTGCCACTTTGGCGCCAAGGCGAAGCAGCATTTTGAGTTTGCCGCGCGGCAGCCCGAGCATCTGTTGGAACCAGCGATCAACAGCGGACGTCGTCTCCAACATTTCGCGTAGCCTTTTTTTGGCCAGCGGATCGATCCGGCTATCGCGATCGGCTTCGTCAAGACAGGAACGCAGCGTCGCGATGACAGGATCGATTTCGCGCGCTTTGCGCCCAATGGCGATGCGGGTCATGATTTCCCAGATATCGCCTTCTGCCTCGTAGTGATCGCGCCGGTCGCCGCGCATTGGAACCCGAACAATAAGGCCCCAGGCCAAAAGCTCTTTGAGCGAGTTGGAGACGTTCGAGCGCGCCATACCGAGCTGTTTAGCAATGTCTTCGGCCGTGTGGGGCTTGATCGACAGGTAAAGCAGAGCGTGGATTTGCGAAACGGAGCGGTTGACGCCCCACTCGCCGCCCATGTCGCCCCATTTCAGAACGAAGCGCTCAACGGCCGGGGCGAGCGATCGGGTTGTGCCTGTTATTTCTGTCATGACAGAAATATGGGACGAAGAATAGCCAACGTCAAGCCCGCCCGATGGGCGCTGCGGTGAACTGGAGCAAAATTCTGAAAGTTGGCGCACCCGGCAGGATTCGAACCTGCGACCTTTGGATTCGGAATCCAACACTCTATCCAGCTGAGCTACGGGTGCCTGAGCCGCGCCCTTGATAGCTCATTCGCGCACCCGGAGCAAACAGCGCTTGCGCCGCTTTCGGCGGCAAGGTCTCACTGGCTGCGATATAAAAGCGAGAGCAAATATGCCCTCGCTTGCCGTTATGAGCTGGATTTTTACAGTCGCGCCTTGCGTTGGGCACAGATCAACGGCAGGGCATCGCGACTACGACGCATCTGGCCTGCAGGATCGCACCCTTCTTGCAGTTCCATCTCACGCCGCGGGCGTTGTCGAAGTTGGCGTAGTAGATTCCCCAGCGGGCGTTGACCTTTTCGGCCCAATTCGACACCGCTGCGGAGCGGGCATTTGCCGTGCCCATGCCGAACAGGCCCTGGCCGGTGGCTCGGCCTTCCACGCTGCCATGGCAGGAGGCGTCGCGCGAATGGGAATGGCGGTAGCCGCGCTTGTGTGCATCGGCCGTCGCCGCAACGGCGACAACGGAAAATGCCGTCAAAATCAGAACAAGAGGCATTCGGATACGTGTCAACATAAGATAACTCCCACATTTACATGTTGCAGGCTGGGCTTTGATTGTTTTCGGCGCTCAGCCTCGTTCAGTGTAACAGCCATGGAGGTTGAGACCTGTCAACTGAACGGGGCCTGAACGCTGCGCATCATTTCTCGGGTGTTGCATAAATTTGGGGGAACTTCCCTCTACGTTATTGTTGCTGTCAGTCGACGCCTGAATTTGCGGGACTGCGGCAATCAGGCTATGGCGAAGCATCAAACAACCGGAGCTTTCATCTCATGCCGGAGTTCAAACCGCCGCGCCCAGGCGAAGTTGCAATCGAGCTTCCTGACAACTACGATGCGGGCGTGTACTTCATCGGCCAAATTCACACGCTTTGGAAGACGGCGTCCGACTGTCCAAAGGGAAGCCGCGCACGCGCCGGGGGTGGCGAAGCGACAATCGAAATCTTCCCGCGCTTCGCAGCTGGTCTCAAAGACATGACGCTTCTCTCGCACGCGATTGCGCTCTACTGGCTACACGAAGCGCAGCGTAACTTAATCGAGCAGCTGCCTAGTCATTTGGCAGTACCGCGCGGCGTCTTCGCGTTGCGATCACCTGTTCGCCCGAACCCAATCGGCCTCGCCGTCGTCGAAATACTGGGATGCGAAGGAAGTAATTTGCGCGTGCGAAATATGGATTGTATTGACGGAACGCCGCTCATCGATTTGAAGCCGTATTTTGCTTCGACCGACAGCGTGCCGCACGCAACGCGGCCGTGATCTCTTCACGGCAGGACGTCATCTATTCTTTAGCTTGCGATTTGAGTAGCTGCCGCTGGGCACTTGGCGCGTGCCCGAACCATCGGTGGGATGCCCGTGTAAATGCCGAAAGCTCCGAAAAGCCGAGAAGCATGGCAATATCTGTGAGTGACAAGTCAGTCGTTCGCAGCAGGTATTCGGCTCGAGATTTAAGAGTGTCGCTCAGAATATTTTCAAAAGTCGTTGAGGCTTGTGCAAGCCGTGTCTGAAGCGTGCGGCCCGTCAATCCCAGATGAGTTGCCACGTCCTCAAGCGAGGCGCGCCGAAGCGGCAGAAGATCGAGAATCGCGTTGCGAACAACCGACGCAATGTCGTCGAGTGCCGGGACTTCGGCAATCATTTGCTCGCCGAGCTTCTCGAGGATCGGCCGCAACCGCGGATCTGCATTGGGGATGGGCATGTTCAGCGTCACGGTATCAACTTGTATGGCATTCTTGTCGGATCCAAACTGAACGTTTGGTCCGAGAATTTGACGCACCTTTTCCTTGCATGTCAGCGGCTCCCCTTGGAATTCGACCGATAGGGGCTCCCACTTCGCTTCGGTCACCATGCGAAGACGCAAAATAAATAATGCGAGTGAAAAATTTCCATACTGCGTATAGGGCGCTGTCAGGGCTTCTGGCCAGCGCCACCAGAGCAAGCCACCCTCGTCATTCTCTTCAAATTGTACGATCATCGGTTGACGAAAAAGCACTGCGTAGCGTGCCACCGTTCCCATCGCTGCGCCGATTGTAGGGGAGTTCAGCAAGAGGTAGCCGACGAGCCCTGTTCCACCAATAGGAAAAGCTTCAGCCCAGGCTAATCCAATACACGGATCGTTTGCAGCGCGGCTGGCGTCCTCAAAAAGCTGAGCGACCCCGTTGGCAGACACATCGGTCTCTACGTCTATGAGTTCTGGCGCCGGCAGCCCTGCCTTCGCGTAAAGTGTTTTGGCGTCAACACCGCGTTCTGCCAGAAAACTGTCGAACCCCAATAGTACACTGGCGCGAACGATGGGTTTGGTGCCGGGCATTACTGAGCCATTTTTTACAAATAAGTTGGCCGGGTATGACGGCCGGACACAGATAACTGTTATTCGCAATAACGCGCACAAATGCTCAATAATTGCGTGAAGTGTCAAAGCAATTGAACGCGCGGTCAAGCAAATTAATTTGAACCTCATTATACGCATTTCCTGCCACTGAATGAAGTGGTCTGAAAATATCAACATTGATGGTCAGATGAACACCGGGATCGAAGCTGTGGCTAAGAAAGCGCGCGTTTACAATACATTGGATGGCATCATACACCTCCTCCACAGAGCCGGTCAGCTCGCGGACGAGGAGTTTGCAGCGGCTCTCAATGGCAACGGTATCACTGCCCGCCAATTTGTCGTCTTATCGGTCGTCGCCCGCGAAGGGACGCCGAGCCAAACTGCGATATGCGATTTGTCCGGCATTGATCGCTCAACGCTCGCCGATATCGTGCGCCGGCTCGTGTCGCGTGGGCTTTTGGCCCGGCGGCGCACGCGTGAAGACGCGCGTATGTATGCCGTGCGGCTGACAGAGGCTGGCGACAAGGCTCTGGCTGACGCGTCCAGCGCCGCGCGCCATGTCGATCAGGCTATGCTCGGCGTCTTATCGGGGGCGCAACGCACGGAGTTCGAAACCAATTTGCGGCGGATGGTGGAAGAGTTGCAGCTGAGACGGCGGCACTAACCGCTTCACCTTGGGGCTGACCTGGCGCGCGGGACCGCCTATAGTCCCGGCCATGAGCAGAGAAAAAAGCAAAAGCACCTCCACCCACCCCGATGGCGATGACGCGCCCATTGTCAAGGGTAGCCACGTCTACCTAATCGACGGATCAGGCTATATCTTCCGCGCGTTCCATGCGCTGCCGCCCTTGACCCGTCCGTCAGACGGTTTGCCCGTTGGAGCGGTGCATGGCTTTTGCGCCATGCTTTGGAAGCTCATTCGCGAGAGCAAGACCTCCGAAGCGCCAACCCACATCGCCGTCATTTTTGATGCAGGCCGCGAAACCTTCCGCAACAAGATCTATCCCGAATACAAAGCGCACCGGCCACCACCGCCCGAAGAACTCGTTCCCCAGTTCCCGTTGATCCGCGATGCCGTGAAAGCTTTCAATGTCGCCTCCATCGAACTGGATAACTACGAAGCCGACGATCTTATTGCCACCTACGCGCGCGATGTGGTCAACGCTGGCGGCGACGTGACGATCGTATCTTCCGACAAAGATCTGATGCAGCTCATCCGGCCTGGCGTCGTCATGCTGGATGGCATGAAAGCCAAGAAGATCGGCCCCGACGAGGTGCGCGAGAAATTCGGTGTCGCGCCAGATAAAGTCATCGACGTCCAATCGCTCGCCGGCGATTCAACCGACAACGTACCGGGCGTTCCAGGCATCGGCGTTAAAACGGCCGCCGAACTCATCCATGAATATGGCGATCTTGATACGCTTCTCGCGCGTGCGGGCGAAATCAAACAGCCCAAACGACGCGAAAAACTCATCGAATTCGCCGAGCAAGCTCGCATCAGCCGCGAACTCGTCACCCTGAAACAAGATGTGCCGACCGAGATCGGCGTCGAGCGTTTTGCGCTTCGCGATCCAATTCCCGATACACTCCTCGGCTTCCTCAGGGAAATGGAATTCAACTCGCTCACCAAGCGCATTGCCGAAGGACTTGGTGTCGAAGCGCCGGCTCCGCTGGACAAGTCTGTTGGTTTGACGTTGGCGCCCGTTGCCGGGGGCCAGGACGAGAAAAAGATCGGCAGTGCGCCGAAGGGCGAAGTCGCGGTGACAGGAATTAGCACGCCGAACGCTGGCGTCGCACACGCACACATAGCTGCGATGAAGACGCCAATCGACCGCTCCAAATACGAAACGGTCGCGACCAAAGCGGCGCTCGAAAAATGGATACGCGCGGCAGAAGAAACAGGCCACGTCGCGTTCGATACCGAGACCACTGGTCTTGATGCCAACGCCGCCGATCTCGTCGGCTTCTCGCTTGCCACAGAACCCGGCAAAGCCTGCTACGTGCCCGTCGGGCATCAGGAAGGCGCCAACGATCTCTTTGGCGGCGGCGGGCTCGCGGCCGGTCAAATGGCGGTGCGGGACGCGCTGCAACTTCTGAAGCCGCTTCTCGAAGACGAGGGCGTCTTGAAGATTGGGCAGAACTTGAAGTTCGATATGCTGGTCATGCTGCGCCACGGCATCGCGATCCACCCCATCGACGACACCATGCTACTGTCCTACACGCTCGATGGCGGCCGCGGTACGCACGGCATGGACGATCTTGCGTTGCGCCATCTCGGTCACGTGTGTCTGTCGTTCGACCAAGCGCTGGAGCACGCACCGGGTGCCAAGAAATCCGAGAAAACGTTTGCTGGCGTACCAATTGCCAAAGCGACGGAATATGCCGCCGAAGACGCAGACGTCACACTGCGGCTGTGGCAAAAACTGAAGCCGCGCCTTGCCGCCGAGCGCATGACAACTGTCTACGAAACGCTGGAGCGGCCACTCGTCCCGGTGATCGTTGAAATGGAGCGCGCGGGCATCAAGGTTGATCGTGCTATTCTTTCGCGCCTGTCGAGCACGTTTGCGCAACGCGCGGCGCGGCTCGAAGAAGAGGTCTATCAACTCGCCGGTCACAAATTCAATCTGGCGTCGCCCAAGCAGCTTGGCGAATTCTTATTC
>JAYSVT010000341.1:0-9760 GCA_043718455.1 Hyphomicrobium sp. | reverse complement strand
CTTTGCCCCCGCCCCCGGCCGACGCCTTCATCATCACCGGATAGCCGATCTCCTCGGCAATCTTAACGGCATGTTTCTCGTCCTGGATTTCGCCCATGAAGCCGGGAACGATCGAGACCTTGGCAGCAGCAGCAGCCTTCTTGGATTCGATCTTGTCGCCCATGGCGGCAATGGCCCTGGGGTTTGGGCCAATGAAAACAATACCAGCCTTTTGAAGAGCGACTGGAAAGGCCTCACGCTCGGATAGGAAGCCATACCCCGGGTGCACCGCATCCGCGCCCGACTTCTTGCAAGCGTCGATGATCTTTTCCATGACGAGGTAGGATTGCGCCGCCTGCGGGGGACCAATGTGGACGGCTTCATCCGCCATTTCGACGTGAAGAGCGTCGCGGTCGGCGTCGGAATAAACAGCGACAGATTTGATACCCATCTTGCGCGCGCTCTTGATGACGCGGCAGGCTATTTCACCGCGGTTGGCAATCAGGATCTTCTTAAACATCGTGCGCGCTCGTCCTTTGGGCTTGGAAGTAGACTGGCAATCTGCCGCAGGCTTTTGGCAGACTTCTCAGGGCGGTTCTAGTCGCTAGAAGCGGGGCCGTAAACCGTGTTTGATGGCACCTTGTCAGGCTCTGCCCGCGATGCGCTGCCGCACGAGCTCAATGGCTGCCTTAAGCATGTAGAGCTCGTCGTTGTAGGCGAACGGCACCGGAATGATGCCCACAGCGTCGCTGATACGGGCGAGGTCGGCCTTATGGGTCATGCGGGCCCCGGTGGAGCCGTCATCTTTTAGCCTTCTCTCGAGGCGTTTCAACTGGCTATACCAATGCAGAATCCTATTGCGCACACGCCAGCGGTAGATCCACGGCACGATCTTGAAAAGCGGCAGCAGAATTGTAGCGACCGGCAAAATCATAACCAGCATGCGCTCGAAGAACGTTGCGACCCAGAACGGCAGTTGTCGCTGGATAAACGTCTTGCCAGACCGGTAAACGCGCTCGGCGTCTTCGGACATGGGTATTTCGGGATCGAGCGCTTGAGGAAATTCGCCCGTGCGCTGGAACAACCCGCCGGGTGAGTGTGCTTCACGCGCGGCACCGACGAGCAAGCTTATGATGGCGGGATGCAAATCTTTGCGGATCAACAAAGAGGCCTGTGGCGCAAGTAGCACAGCGTCCTTGGGCGGTACGTTTCTTTCGAGGTCAACAAGGCCTTGGGGAAGAACGACTTTGCCGAGCTGCGGGAAAATTCGCGTATAGGCCTCTGCCTGCTCGACGCTGAGCAGACGAATACCTTCGACGCCGATCAGCCGCTTGACCACGGGGCTGTCAGCGCCGGTTGCGAGAAAGATGGCATCAACTTCGCCGCCTAATAGTTTTGTGGCGGCTTCGTCGTTCTCCAACGCGAAGAAAGTGGCATTCTCATCGGTGATCTTTGAATGCGTGAAAAGCTGAAGCATCAGCGCCCGGGTGCCACTTCCTTCAGGGCCAATTGCGAGCTTCTGCCCGATAAATTCGTTGAAACGGGTTTTCTCGGTTTCAGACCGGTAGAAAATCCAAAGTGGTTGCTGGTAGACCCGGCCCAGCGAAAGCAATTCCGGGCCTTCAGCTGCGGTGACGGCTCCGCCTTGAACCAGCGCGACCTTGACGCCCGATGAGGCGTCTAACAACCGGGAAGCGTTTTCCTTCGAACCGTTCGACGTTTTGAGTTCGAGTTTGACGCCATCGCGGGCGAGGATCTCAGCGTACTTCTTCCCGAAAAGGTGGTAGGCGCCCTTCGACGAGCCCGTTGACATCAGGATGGTGCGCGGCGGCGCCGGTTCCACGAATTGATACGCGAGCCACAAAGCAGCCAACGCCAGTACGATCGCCGGCGCGGCGATAATAAGCAGCTCGCGCCGCTGCAATAGGCGCTGGCGCGCAAATAGATTTCTGAGCATTGTCCCCGTCTCGTATCGTCAGACGGGGTACTTTAGTGCCCTAGTATGGCGGATCAAGGGGTTATGCCGCGCGAACTAAGCGATCCACCGCCTCGACAAGAAGAGGGTGAATGTTCGGACTTTCCTGCTTCAAATAGGCGACGAGTGCGGTCTCGGAGGGCGAAAGGCGGCCGTCACGGCCAAGGCGCCCGGCGAGCCAAGAGGCTTCAGCTTCCGTGATCGCTTCGTTGGTAATGATTTCAATGCGCTGGTGCTCGAGCCGGGCAAGCGCACGCTCTTCCGCCGATTGGTCATGGTAGGCGTCTTGAACCGAGGCGAGATTAGTGCGGACCATCGACAACAGGAAGGCGAGCACTGACGTTTTTTGGCCCGGATGTTCGAGGGCAGCTTCTTGGCGCAGGGCTTCTTCACGCGAGGGCACGGCATAGCCTGAAGACGCCATGATCACATTGGCAATGGCCTTGACGAAGAGATCAGTCCACGCGGGATTGGGATCGGCATTCTCAACCGCTTCATCAATGTCGAACAGAATGTCGGCTTCGTCGCGCGTTACCGCAACGTGCCCATCGCCGCCGAAGGCATAGAGCATGCGGCGTAGGAGATCGACTTCGCCTTCCGTGATTTCGCCGCTCGCCAAATGCTTGCCGTTGCGAAGCGGACCGGTGCCGGAGATCACAGCGTGCCGCACCTGCTCAAGCCCGAACTTGACGAGGCTGACCGGTGCCCAGCGCGCTTTGTCGAGCACGTTGACGACGAGTTCCAGTTCCGTCTTGCTGTCGATATTGCCATCGGAGGAAACGCGGTCGATGAGCCAGTGGGCATTGTCGCCCGTGACGTAACCCTGGGGCTGGGCCTGAAAGACGATGAAATCGGTGATCGCTTCAACGAAGAAATCTGCCCACGATGGGCCGGTAACTTTGCAGGCGTTGTTGAGCTTGAAAAGAATTTCAGCTTCTTCAGCTGTTGTAATGCCGTCCTCATAGAAAATTTTGCGGAACGCCAGCACATCGCTGTCTTTGATCGAACCGCGGCTGACAATTTCTTCAATCTGAAGCGACTTAAGACCACTCATGGAAATCCCCGCAACACAGACGTAATGACCTGCGGGGAGCATTAGATACGGCTACTTAATCGCCACTTAACAGGCGGGTCACGCGCGCACGGATTGCCATGCTGTTGCGCCAAAAGCACAAGTCGCCATCCTGACGGCTACGATTCAAATGAGAGAAGGGCCGCGATACGCCGCGACCCTTCCGTTCTCAATCAGCTATGACGCCGTGGGCTTACCACCACATCGACCACCAGTGGCGGCGGCGGTTGTACGAACGGTAGGACGGAACACCGTAGTCGTGATGATCGCGATCCAACGTGACGCGGCGATCAGACTCGCGGTGCGCGTTGCGGATACGCGCGGCTTCGGCAGGGTCCAGACCGCCGTATCCGTGATGACCGCGGCGGCCGTTGCGATAGTTGCTGTAGCCATTGTAGCCTTCGTCGCCGTCGTTGTTGCGGTTAGGACGGGCATAGGTGACTTTTGGCTCACCATCGTCGTGGTTGACGGTGTCACGCGGCGCACTGTTGGCGCGCGTTGAGCCACGCTGGTTGGGAGCCGACCCGCGCACGGCAGTGCCTTTGCTGCCGCTGTTCCAGTCACGCGAGACGCGCGCCGGTTCATCGTCTTCGGAGGCGAAGGCTGGTAGAGTTGTAGTTGCCGTTGCGGCAGCGATTGCGGCAAAGCCAAAAAGGGCTGCGAATTTCATCGGTTTTCTCCCTTGCTCTTGCCGCCGGGGCCCATGCACCGGCTGGTTGAACATGAGAGGACTTTAGATCGGACCCGCTGAACCCGTTCTGAAGGGACCTTTTAGGTTGCGTTCATGAAGCCGGGACGCGGCAAAGGCTTGTCGGGCCAGGCGAACCAAGCCTAGCAGCCCTTCTGGGCTTCGAGCTTCTTGATTTGGGTGATGTAGCTGCGATCCGCATCGCTGATGGGCACCTCGCCGACGTCATCAAAAGTGCAACCCCCATTGCCGAAAAATTCGCGCGCCCTGGTGGTTTTAAAACAGTAACCGGCATTCTTGTAGATCTGATTACGAGCGACCCAAAGCTCCTGACAGCTCGAATCCGATCTCACTTCGTCTCCGGCTTGAGCGGCCGGTACAAAAAATGCGCACGGAAGTGCCAAACCAAACAAAACAAAAAGAGACTTGGCTTTCATGTCAGGTATCCCCATTCCGTCTCTTCATCACAAAAAACGCAGCGGCCGAACTGTAAAGGCGACCGCATCCCTTCTTGAGTGCCCATTATAGCATGAAGTGAGGTGACCGGGGACGAGGCCCCGGTCATTTTTCTATCTGACACTTAACAGCCCTGAACACTTAACAGGCTTGGCGGCGTTCCGACCGGCGAATGGATCTGATCACCGAGCGCTCGCCGCCCGACAGCGGCACGGCGCCTTCATGGTGATACGAACAGCCGCCGTTGCCGAAGGTGTTGATGGCACGGGCAGTTTTGAAGCAATAGCCATTGGCCTTGTAAATCTCGTTACGCATGACCCAAAGTTCCTGACAGTCATAGGCGTCGCCCTGCACATCCCCGGCTTTGGCTGGAAGCATGGAGGCGGCGAGAAGTCCGGCAGCGGCGGCAGCGAGGAGGAGGAACGATTTCATGGATTTGGTCTCCGTAAGCTTTTCGGTTCAAAGTGATTGTTTCGGAATATTTGTCGCCGGGCTGAGGACATAGGTTCAAAAGATTTTCACCATTTTCTCCGCCCGGCCGATGCGCGGCTCAAAGACCATCGCCATAGCCAGCCAAGCGCCACCAGCGGCGGCTTTTCTGATGGTCGTTGCGTTCTTGGAAAATGTGCGTGTTGGCGACGTCCTGTGCGTAACGCAGCGTTTGGCGCTCGTTCCAATCCAAGCGGCCATCGGCGAGGAAGGCGCGTTTGGCTCGGGCAATGCGGAATTGTTCGTGACGCAGCGTCTGGAACTCGCCTGAGGTCAATGTGCCGTTGGCGCGGCCTTCGCGGATCAGTTCCATGTGGCGGGCCTGACGGGCATCGACTTCGTAACGCCAGCGGTCGGCGGCATGGGCGGGGGCGGCGGCGGTGACAAGTGTTGAGATCGCGGTGAGAAGTGCGGCGGCGATCAATTTGGTCTTCATGACAATCTCCTTGGGTTTGACGTAATGAACGGTCTCAGTTGAAAGACTGATGTGCTGGAGACTACGAAATCGCGGCTGAACCGCCTCTGAAGCAGCGCTTCATGCCGGCTTCAGCGATCTGCCGCGAAACCGCCCAAATTTTTCGCTACGCAAAAAAAGAGCCGCTCTTGGGGAGCGGCTCTCGAGGTGGCGTACTATCCGGGGGGATTGGACGTACGCGGGAGGAAGAACTCGATGAGGCGTGTTCTAGCGGGGGCCCCTTGAACTTGCGCTGAATGACGAATTCACGTGCCGTTCACCTTTGCGGCGGCTGCGCCGAGTTTTGCGCTGGATCCCCAAACGCGCATCGCAAGAGGGCTCACGCGTTTGAGGATGACGGGATCGCTGGCCTGTTAGTTTTGAATTTCCTCGTAGAGGTCGTGCCAACCAGGGTTTCTGGCTTCAATCAAAGCAATTTTCTTGGCTCTCAAAAATTTCTTGAGTTGTTTTTCGCGCGCAATGGCTTCCGGCATTGTGTCGCAAAATTCGTAGTAGACGAGGACGTGGACGCCATATCGTTTGGTGAATCCGTCGATGAGGTCTTGTTTGTGAATGGAGATGCGGCCAGCGAGATCGCTCGTGACACCGATGTAAAGCGTTCCGTTTCGCTTGCTGGCGAGAATATAAACCGCTGGATGCTTTGTTCTCATATCGTCATCCTCAAACCGCGTGCGGCTTTTTCTGCCGCATCGCGGTTTGGGGATCCAGCATAAAGAGCGCCGAAGGCTCGAAATTCTTCAATGAGAAATGACTACGGCGGCTGCGCCGCGTTTTGTGCTGGATCCCCAAACGCGCATCGCAAGAGGGCTCACGCGTTTGAGGATGACGGGATAGGGTGCGCGGCCAGAGTGACGGCCTACGTTTCTTCGCTTTGCGGGGGTGGGCAACGCACGGACGCGGGGGCAGAACTGCAACTCAAATCATAAAGTTCAACGCAAATAGCTGCGGCTGGCGCTTCAATTAGACACTTCACGGATTATTATCCAAGTCGCAACTTCAACAATGCAAACGCTGAAGTTTACGAAGACTTAACCGGGTTTCTTTGGACTTGTGAAAATTCTTGGTGCGATTTTAGCGGCTCAATCCGGAAAGCTACACCCCGTTCTGAATGAGCCCGATATGTCCTTAGACAAGAACTGCACCAAGTGCTTGCTGAGTTCGTTTAGGAGTTCGGAGGCCGGTTCTACGACCGTGTTATTCGCGGTATCACTTGTTGCGGTTTTCGGCGTGATGGCCCTGGCCGTGGACTACGCTGCCTGGACGAATCGTACTTCCGATTTGCAAGCCACGGCCGATGCGGCAGCACTCGCAGGAGCCACACGGCTTGCGGCTTCGGAAGGTGGCGAGAGTGCTACGCAATCAGCGCAATCGTATCTGCAGGCAAAGAAAATTGCGTCCAGCACCTCCAATGTAACTGTGAACAATGGAGCTGCCACGGTCACTGTTACAGTCACAGAACCAGGCCGCAGATATCTGTCACCAGTGATTGGCCTAAAAGCGCCAACTATAAAAGTTGTCGCCGAGGCCGTCGCCCAGGGTAAAGCCGCACGGCCGTGCATCATTGCTCTCGATCCTGCGGCTCCTGTCGGTATCGATTTTTCACTCGCTGGCTCGGTCACCGCGATCGATTGTGCAATCTGGTCCAATTCCACGAGCTCGACGTCGTTCGATCTTAATGGCTCGGGTACAGCCACTTCTGACCGCAATTGCGCCGTTGGCGGCGTGTCGGGCAATTCATTTGCCATTACGCCCAACGCCGAGCCCAACTGCCGGCCCGCTTTAGATCCGTTCCTCGGTTGGACGCCTCCGGCAAGCGCCATATGCGATTAGTCGAACCTCCAGAGGCTCGATAACGGCCCAGTTACGCTCGCTCCTGGCGTGTACTGTGGCGGACTAAGAGTTGGCGGCGCGACAGAATTATCGCTGGAGCCCGGCATCTATGTCATCAAGGATGGCCCCCTCAAGGTCAACGCCGGCGCCAGCATCACCGGGACCGGTGTCACGATCCTGTTGACCGGCACCGATTCCCATGCCGATTTCCTCGGCTCGGCGAGTGTGCACCTCTCGGCCCCAATGAGCGGGCCGACAGAAGGCTTGGTCATTGCTTCCGGCCGTGAGGAACCGATTCTAGACACCAAGGTTGGCGGTGGGGTCGAGATGGATATCGAAGGCACTGTCTACTTGCCGACGCATAATCTGTCCTACGGTGGCAACTCGGAAAGCTTGTTTCCCTCGTCCTACACATTCTTGGTCGCCAAAACGATCAAGTTCCATGGCGGCTCGACAGTGGTCGTGCGCGGCAATCCCGACACCGCGACCGTGCCCCCAAAGAATGGCGAACTGGTCATGCAGGGCAGCGTGCACCTGACGCGTTGAGGATCGTTTCCGTCATGCGCGCGCGCGGCCCCACGCCGAGCGGGCGATGACGCTGAGGATCGTGTAACCGGCGAGAACCGTGCCGCGCACGGTTCCCGAAATTTTCGAAACGCCAATGCGCGGGCGGTAACGCACCGGGACTTCTTTGATTGCGAGGCCGCAGCGCGCTGCTTTGATTTGCATCTCGACCGTCCAGCCGTAGGCGCGATCACGCATGTCGAGAGCTGCAAGTGCTTCAGCGCGAATGGCACGAAAGGGTCCAAGGTCTGTAAACGGCGTGCCAAATAAGCGGCGCATCAAGCGGCAGGCGAGCCAATTGCCAAAGCGTTGCTGCGGCGTCAGCGCACCTTTCTCAGCATGCCCGAGAACGCGTGAGCCGACCACGAAATCTGCATGCAGGTTGACAATTGGGTCGACGAGCAGGTGCATGTCTTCCGGATAATCGGAATAATCGCCATCGAGGAAGACGACGATATCGACAGACGGGAGTGCCTTGAGGCCAGCCTGGCAAGCCGCTCCATAACCGCGTGCCGGCTCGATCGTGACGTGAGCGCCGGCAACTTCGGCAGCCATGACCGTGCGGTCGCTTGAGCCGTTGTCGGAGACGACGATCTCGTCTACCCAATCGGGAATGGCGGCAATGACGCGGCCGATGGCGCCTTCTTCGTTGAGGGCGGGAATGATGACGCCTATGCGATTGCCTTGACGCATGCCGCTTACCCTCCGCTTCTCTGTGTCCGGGCCAGCGCCTGCGGCTCGCACTTGCGCAGCATGCGCCAGCCAAGAAGCGCGAACACCGGCAACCAGATCAGCCACATGACGTAGGCGTGGAAAATCTCCGTTGTCTCGCGCGCGGCGAAGTGGAAGTATGTGTAGTAGACCGGGATTGTTGCGGAGAGCAGGAGCAGTCCAGGCTCCGGGCGCAGAACAAGCAGTGGCAGAAGCCACAGCGTGTACCAGGGATAAACAGCGGGCGCGCAGACGACGAGCACCGCAACTACGACAAGCGCGCGCGCCGCGAGGTCATCGAAGCGCGTGATGGGGTGCCAGGCGGCCGCAAGTGCAACTGATCCGGCTATTGCCGCCAAAATCGCGCGCGCAGCAAAATTGGCTCGGTCGTCACTCATGAGGCCAATCGCCTCCGAGACACGCGCAACGATGCCGTGGACTATCGTGAAACCCGGCCCGTTCTTGCTCCACGACGCCGCATAGGCGGACAGCCCAGCGCCCTCGCCCAATCCCGCGCTGATAATGGGCCAGAGCCACAAGGCCATCAGGGCGGCGAAAACTCCGCCCGCCAGCAGCTGCATGCGTCGCTCATTCGTAGCGGCGCGCAAAATCAGCGGCAGAAGAAGCACGGGCCAAAGCTTGATACCGGCGGCGAGGCCCAGCATCGTTGAGCCCGCGACAGGACGGCGACGAAATGCTAACAGAAGCGCGGCCAGTAAGAATGGGAAAATCAAGACTTCAAAGTGCGCGGAATTATAGACTTCTTTCAGGAGTACCGGGTTCCACCAATAGAGCGCGATCCAGGCCCGCGAACGGCCCAGTGCATCGAGCGCAAGCATGAGCAGCGCGAATGTCGCGATGTCGGCGAAAAGCAGCACGCCGCGCCAAGCCGTCAGATTGAACGGCGAGATGAAATGCGCGAGCGCAAATGCGACTTGCGCGAGCGGCGGATAGATGGTCGTCAGATCTTTGTGGTTGATGCGCTTGAAGACGGGCCCGGCCTGTTCTTTGAGCGCTTGCAGGGGAGCGTCCGTGATGCTGGTGCGAATTTCATCTGGTGATTTGAGATAAGGGTTCAACCCCTCCGCCACAACGGCGCCGTCCCAGAGATAGCGCTGATAGTCGTCTTCGAGGATCGGTTGGCTCGTCATGAGCACGAGGCGGGCCGCTAAGCCGATCGCAAATATGAATAAGACGAAGCGCTTTGCTGAAGTCGTGCCCGGCTCGTTCGCGTGCTTCAAGAGCCAGGCAAGCGCGGCAAGAAACACAGCCCCGGCGAGGACGAGACCCGCGACAAGAGCGAGTACCGGCATGTCGATGACTTCGGTCTCGTAGCCAAAGCGGGTTGAGGCGAACGTCAGAATGATAGCGAATGCCACAACCAGCAGGCCGGTCACGTACCAGCCTGCCGAAACCTGTTCTGCGATTGACTTAGGGATCACGAGCCGCGGTCTGTTACGCATTTCCCCGTTTTAGGATTAAAGACCTTGCCTTCTTTGCACTTCTTACCGGCTTCGGCCG
>JAYSVT010000035.1:0-2712 GCA_043718455.1 Hyphomicrobium sp. | reverse complement strand
AGCTTGAGAGACGGCGCAAAAACGCCGACCAGTGACGAAAAAACCTCGCCGCAGCCCGCCAACCGTCAAACACAAGCGTTGCTCAGAGGTTCCTTAGTGAACTTGGATAGAACAGTTGTTTCTCCAAGGGCAATTTTAACTGAGAGAGCAAAACGCCACAAATGTGTTAGCTGAGTGGTCTAAGTCTTAGTATAAGTACGGTTCTCGTCCATTCGGCCGGGAGTGAGGGTTCGAATTGTCATTGCGCGGGTGGTAGGCAGTGTTTGGTCGCGTGAGTGAGGCTGGGACGCGCGGGTTCGCGCAAGTAGAGCGCTTCGCGCTGTCGCGCACGGCGTTTGCCGCCACAGCATTCGGGCTGGAAGTTATTGCTGTTATAATCATCGCGATTGCCACTGGAATTACCTATCATGAGGCCGTTTATGGCGATGCCGGCGACATTGAAAGTTATGCCGGTGTTGGCACGATGGCAGGTCTTGCCTTTGGACTGGCGTTTTTAATCCAGGACGAATATGGCGTTGAAAGCCTTCTTGAAGGCCGCCGCAGCAATAGCCGTTTGTTCCTTGTCTGGAATATGGCATTTGCCGCACTTGCCGTCGTCGGCTTCCTTACAAAGAGTACGGCGTTATTCTCGCGCGCCTGGTTGTTGATTTTCTACATTGCGGGATTGGTAACGGCGATTGCTTTGAATGCGGTTCTGCATCGCAGCCTCGGCACCTTGATTGAGTATGGTTTTGTGCGCCGGCGCCGCTTGATGCTGGTGGGGCGTGAGGACGACCTCGCAAGGTTGGAGCGTGAAATCGCGGACGGCACCTCGGGCGTCTATATCGCGTCGCGAGTGTTACTCGCAGAGACTTCCAATTCGGAAGAGGACGTCACAAGCCAGTTGGACTCCGTCATTTGCAATGCGCGCTTGCTCGGCATCGAGGATGTCGTCATCTCAAGTTCCTGGTACCGCGCTGACTTCATCGAAAAGGCAATCGCAGCGTTCAGTGTTTTACCTGTCGTGATACATCTGGGCGCAGGCGGCTTGATTGGCCGCTTTAAGGATGCCCGTGTTGCGCGCTTTGGACGGGCAACGACGCTCTCGCTGACGCGCGAGCCGCTCGGGCCGTTCGAGGCTTTGTCTAAACGTGTGTTTGATATCCTGCTCGCCGGTGTGGCGCTCGTACTGCTGTCGCCGCTGTTTCTTTTCGTGGCGCTGATGATCAAGCTGGACAGCCCTGGCCCCGTGTTTTTCCGCCAGCGCCGGCGCGGCTTCAACCTCGAAGAGTTCGGTATTTGGAAGTTCCGCTCCATGACGACGCAGGAGGACGGCGACGTCGTTGATCAAGCCAGAGTAAACGATGCTCGCGTGACGCGGATCGGCCGCTTTCTGCGCAGATCCTCCATCGACGAACTGCCTCAGTTGCTCAACGTCCTGCGTGGTCAGATGTCGCTTGTTGGTCCGCGCCCGCATGCCGTCGCACACGATCGTTTCTTTGAGAAAAGGATATCGCTCTATCCTCGGCGTCTCAACGTGAAGCCCGGCATTACCGGTTGGGCTCAGGTCAACGGATTTCGCGGTGCGACCGAAACCGACGAATTGATGCGCCAGCGCGTCGAACACGATCTCTATTACATCGATAACTGGTCGCTGGTTTTCGACATCTACATCGTCATGATGACGGTGCTTTCGCGCAAGACATTGCGCAACGCTTACTGAAGCATTCGCCGACCCTGGTAAGGCTCAAGTTTCGCGGAACGCGCGGGCCATCATGTCGGTCAATGGCTTCATGAAGTACGACAGGATTGTGCGCGATTTCGTCTCAAGATAGATTTCAGCTGGCATGCCTGGCACGAGCTGCTGGGTGGCGTCGAGTTTGCCGAGTTCGTCGGGCGTTACTTCGATTTGAGCGGTGAAATATGCTTTCCCGTCCTTGTCGGCCAGTTCCGCCGCAGAGACCTTGCGAACGCGCCCTTCCAGGCGCGGCGTGGTGTGGCTGTCAAAGGACGAGAAGCGGACCGATGCAATCTGGGCGATGTGAACGCTGTCGATGTCCTGAGGCGCGACACGGGCTTCGACGAGCAGTTGTTTGCCGCTGGGAATGATCTGAGCGATGGTCCCGCCGGGCGGCAGTACGCCGCCGTTGGTATGGATCGTCAAAGCGTGCACGATGCCGTCGGCGGGAGCACGAACTTCCGTGCGGGCGAGTTTGTCGGACACGGCTTTGCGGGTTTCGCGCTGTTCGGCCAATACGGCCTGGACCTTCTGCAAATCCTCCGCGGCCTGCTGCGAGTATTCTTTGTCGGCCTGGGCGAGCCGGGCTTCGACCTCAACACGCGCAGACTTCAGTTTTGACGTTTCCGATCTCAAGTTCCCGATCTCGCCCTCGAGGCGCGCCGCCTCGCGTTGCAAGGGGCCGAGCCGCTGCTGGTTGACGTAGCCCTTTTCAAACAACGGCATGACGGTCGCGAGTTCTTTGGCGTTGAGATCGCGCTCCTTCGTGCGCGCTTGCAATTGGCTGGCGATGCCTTTGAGATCGCTCTCGGCCTGAGAAAGTTTTTGGCTCAGCACCTTTTGTTGCCCGAGGTACGTCAGACGCCGTGTATCAAACAAGGCCTTCTGTGCCGCCATCAGGGCTAAGTTTTCAGGGATTGAAAGGTCAATCCCTTCAGGCGCTTCGAAGCTGGGCTTGCGGTCACGTTCGGCAATCAACCGCGCCTCTTGAATGG
>JAYSVT010000340.1:0-9888 GCA_043718455.1 Hyphomicrobium sp. | reverse complement strand
TCTGGGTCGAAACCCGGCAGGGCTGGGAGACGCTTGCCAACCCCAGTATGACATTCGTCAGGCTCGAACGCCTCGCCAAGGCGACGGCCGCTTATGCGGCACAAGCGTTTCGCGACGAGCGGCCGATTCTATCAGCGGCGCTGCCCTGTGGCGCCCGCATTCAGATCGTCGGGCCGCCCGCAACGGCGGCGGGCATCATGAGCGTTACCATCCGTAAGCCGTCGGCAAAAACGTGGTCGCTGATTGAGTTGGAGAAAGCGGGTCTCTTCGCAGAATCGGTGCAGCGCCACGATCGGCACAGCACCGATTGCGACTTGCGTGCGCTGCTCGACATCGGCGACACAAAAGCTTTTCTCGCTGGCGCCGTGAAAGCCAAACAGAACATTTTGATTTCCGGAGCGACGGGATCGGGCAAGACGACGCTGTCCAAGGCCCTGATCGCCGAAATCCCCGCGACCGAGCGCATTATCACGATTGAAGACACGCCTGAACTGGTTGTGCCGCAGCCCAACCGCGTAGCGTTATTCTATCCCAAGGAGGGGCCGAAGGACGCGACCGGCCGGGCCCGGATCGGCCCCAAACACCTGCTTGAGAGTGCGCTACGCATGCGCCCGGACAGGATTTTGCTGCAAGAGTTGCGCGATGGCTCGGCGTTCTACTATTTGCGTAACGTCAACAGCGGCCATCCGGGCTCGATCACGACTGTGCACGCTAACAGCTGCGCGCTAGCGGTTGAGCAGCTCACCCTATTGGTCAAAGAAAGCGACGGCGGCCGCGATCTCACCCGCGCCGACATCCGCGAATTGGTTCACGCCACGGTCGATGTCGTCGTCCAGTGCCAGAGGATCGGCGGCGCCTTCAAGGTCGTCGATGTGACCCTTACCCAAAATAGCGACAGCACACGAGCCCCCCAATAGCGCCCGTTCCCTGTTCGGCGAAGCCGCTGACACTGGCAAGGTTCCCCGTCCCGGCACCCCCAGAATTGTATCAGGGCCAGGACCGCCGTCACCTGCAGGGCCGCAACGCACGTGGACGAGCGCTTCAGCGCTTGACGGCGGTCCGCCCGATGCGAGGCTCAAATGACCGGTCCTCAAAAAAGAGAAAAGTGAAAAATGCGCCGGGGCGGAGCCCGGCGCATTGACGCCGCTACGCGGCGGCCGCTGTCTCGCCAGGCTGCACCTCCGAAAAGGCCTTCAGGAATGCCACCGCTTGGTTCGCCTTAGCAGCGGCGGTGAAGATGGCGCGGCTGTCGGATTTAAGGAGCTTGAGGTACTGGGCAATGTACTGGGCATGATCGGCGCGCGGTGCGCAGGCGATACCAAGCTCGCTGGCGAGGCGGCGAGCGGACAGCTTGGAGTTCCGGATGTAGGCTCTGGTTTTAGGCGTAGTCGTCGCGTTGGCGTGTAACTTGAGTTTCATGATCCGAGGCGCTCCCTGACAAAAGCGATGCCTCGTTCTACACCAATTCCATGCTGCCAATCTTCCGGGACTAAACACAAGGGGGAGGGGGATCCGAGTAACTCCGCCTCATTCGCAACGAGACGCTTGGCGTTGGCGGCTGGGTCCCAGGTTGCGAGACCCGGCACGATAAGGCGTTTGAGGTTTTCGCTCCCGCCGCCCGCGCCCGCCTTGCTTTGCGCTTCCGTCAGCGCCCGGTCGATGGAGCCGCCGATGCCGCCCATGGCGGTGTAGCGCTCCTGTGTGAGATCGCCGCCAGCACCGAATTCGCCAAACAAGCGTTCGAGCGTGAAGGCCAAGAGCGGCAAGGCATCCGCGCCTTGCGCGTCGCGCGCCAGCTGATCGACCAGCCCCGGCTCGACCGCAAGGCGGCGCACTTTGTTGGAATAGACCTGCGCCGGTTTCAGGATCACGTCGCGATAAGCAGACGGCGAAAGCGGCGGCAGGTAGAGCGCTTCAGGGGCTTCGAGGCCGAGCGCGGGCCATCGTTGCAACAGCGTCTCCACGCTGTCGGCGCGGATGGTGACGAGCACATAAGGGTCCGTGCTTTCTTCGTCCCTCGCTCCGGGCGAAGCCCGGCCGCTCGGGATGGACGGCGGCTCTTTCAACACCGCCGCCAGCAAGGTCAGGAAGCGGTCGCTCTCCGCCTTGTTCTCGGCAGCAAACAGTTCTTCGCCCTGGTCGATGGCGATAAGTGGGGCAGGAGCCCGCGCATCCGGATCGCCCGCGCGGCGGGCGTTTGCGGCAAGCTGGCTCGCTTCCGCAATGAGCGAAGAAAGCGCTGACGTGGCACTAATGCCCGTAAGTTGCGCGTTGATATCGCCCGGCACCTTGGTCTTGCCGTAGTGCGCGAAAAACGGCGCCATGCGCCGGCCAACGCCGTCTGGCCCCGATAAGATTCCGAGCGCGGGACGCAAAATGGCGAGCGGTGCAAAGTCCGGATCGCGTTGCAGTCGCGGCCATAAGCCCGCTCTCAGATACGACGATTTTCCCGCGCCAGACGCCGCGACAATAACCAGTAGACGCGGCGCGCGGCGTTTGCGCATGACGCGCAACTTGGTCATGCCCGCCATCAAATCGGCTTCGCGGCCGAAATAAATTCCAGCATCGTTTTCGCCGAACGCGGCGAGACCCGGATAAGGGCCGTCTCCTGGCTTTGCGGGTTTCCATTCGAAACTGCCCGGCGCGATGCCTAAATCTTCGAGCCGCGTCTTGATCGACATCAGGGTCGGCGTGTTGAACTTGATATCGCGAAAGACGCGGCCCTCGTGCTCAACCGGCTCGACGCGTTCGAGTGGCTCTTCGGAGAGATCGACGAACTGGGTATCCGACCAGCGGGCGAGACGGGGATCATCTTTCTTGAGGTCTCGCAGAATGGCGACGATGAGCTTCTTGCCGAGGTCTTCGGCGAGATTGATCTCGCGTTGGCATTCTTGACTATCGAGGCTGTCGGGGGAGGCGAGCAGCAGCACCGCTTCGCAAGAGGCGTTGGCCTTCCTCAGCGTATCGCGCCAGCGCTCGCCCGCGCCGATGCCGTGCAGATCGATGAACACATCTTCCTTGGCCCAGCCCTGCGCCATCAGCCAGTGCTGGAATGCGAGCGCCAGGACGTTGTCCTTGCTCGAATGGGATAGAAAGAGACGTGGCACGCAATCCCCCGGAATTAAGGGCCGAATACGAAATAGACGGTAAATCTGCACACGATGCTAACGAAAAAGATCGCTGACGGAAAGCTCGGATAGGGCGTTCAAGCCGCGGATGATACCGGGGCGCAACGCTATTTTGATCCCGTCATGGACATTCATCCCCATGCCACACCGTGGACTGCATTCAGCATTCTGCGCTAAGTTGCCCCCATGACATAGAACGGGGACATCGGGGTCAACATGAGCGCGAAAAAAGAATTCCTGAAACAATGGGCGCAATCTGAAAGTCTGAATAAGGCGCCGCCGAGTGCCAAGCGTTCCGCGACACGCGGCGGGGCCGGTCAGACGGAGTCGGCCGGCCCATCTGCCCAGGCTGAACTTGCGCCGCCGCCCGCGCTTGTGCCGTTTGCAGATATGGACGTCTGGTATCTGACCACGGACATGAACTGGAACATTCCGGGTAGCGCAACGGTGTTGCGTGTACCGCGCGGCTTTGCGACCGATTTCGCAACCGTGCCCTCGTGGTTCTGGTCGTGGATGCCGCCCATTGGGCGCTATGGACTGCCGGCCATCGTCCACGATTGGCTCTATTGGGATCAGCAGTTTCCGCGCGAGCGGGCAGACGGCATCTTTGACGCGGCGCTCGATGAACTCGGCGTCTCGGGCTGGAGGCGGTTTGTGCTCTATCGATCAGTGCGCTGGTTTGGCGGACGGTATTGGCGTGAGAATGCAACTGCCAAGGCCACGGGTGAAGGGCGGGTGTTGAAGCAGTATCCCGGCGACGCGCGCATAACCTGGGCGGAGTGGCGCACGAGGCCGGGCGTGTTTGTGTGATTGTCGTTGCGCAGAGCCAAGGCCCGGGAGGACGTGGGAGCGCACTCCGTTACTGATTGATAGGAAGAGACCTCTCCCCACTTGCAGAACCGGCGTGTCCGTGGCCTACTGAGTAAATTGCGGTTGGCGTCATTTGAACGGGGTGCCTCAAGTGTTCGAGGTGTCGGACAAGAAGGTCGCGGGGCAGGGCGCGAGAGGGGGCGGCTCGAACGCGAGCACCGCCGAAAATGTCGTCTTGCCAGAGGCGAGCAGGCTTAAAGTTTTTGTGTCCTATTCGCGTAAGGACACCCAATTTGCCGAAGCCCTCGTCGCCGAACTCACTTAGCATGGCTTTGAAGCATACCTCGATACGAAGCAGATCGCCCCTGGAGAGCCGTGGCAGGAGCGCCTCGGCGCGCTGATTGTCAAAGCCGATTCAATCGCGTTCGTGCTCTCTCCCGACAGCGTCGATCCGAAGTCGGTGTGTGATTGGGAACTGAACGAAGCCGAACGGCTATCGAAGCGCATCATTCCCGTCGTCTGTCGGACTGTGCCTGATACAGACGTGCCTGGCCGCTTGCGGCGGTTGAACTACGTGTTCATGACGCCGGAGCGGACCCACGCGACCGAACTCGCCAAGCTTATTGACGGCCTGAAGGTCGATATCCGCTGGATCCGCCAGCACACGGACATTGGAGAGGCCGCCGAGCGCTGGTCCGATGCGGCCAAAGGCGGCGATCACGATCTGCTGCGCGGTAAGGCGCTCGATGCCGCCGAACTTTGGATTTCCTCGCGCCCGACCGACGCGCCCGAACCGACCGAGACCCAACGCGCCTTCATCAAAGCGAGCCGCGAAGCCGAGATTGCCCGCGCCGATAAAGAACGCCGCCAGATCAAACGCACGCGCTGGTTTCAGCGCGCGGTTGGCATTCTGCTGCTGATCGGTCTCGGCGGCGTGATCTGGCAGGACATCGAGACGACCAAGCGCGAGCAGGCGGTGTTCCAAAGCCCGGCAAAGCAAGCACTGACTGATCAGCGCTACCAACGTGCCATCCGTTATGCTCTGGCCGCTCTTCCGCCCCGCGGATCGCTGCCTTGGCAGCCTAACTCTTCAGCGCTTCGCGACATCGTTGCCAACGCTGCCCTCCACAACAGGTCTGAACTGGTTTTGCGCGGCCATACAGGCGTTGTTAATTCGGCGACGTTTACAAATGACGGTAAGATAGTGACATCGTCCAACGATGGGACGGCTAGAATTTTCAATTCGACTGATGGTCGACAGCTATCAGAGTTGAGTGGTCATCAAGGCGCTGTTGCCGCGGCCGCACTCAGCCCCAACGGCGACCGAGTGGTCACCAGTTCAGAGGACGGAACCTCGCGCGTATGGGAGACAAGCACGGGTAGAATGCTGGCCGAATTGCGAGGCCATCGAGACAAAGTGGGCTCGGCGCAGTTCAGTTCAGATGGCCAACGCATCGTTACGGCGTCGCAAGATGACGATGCGCGTGTATGGGATGCTATCACAGGTGTGCTGCTCTTTGTTCTGGCCGGTCATACCGACGATGTCTGGAGCGCCAATTACTCCCCGGACGGCACCCTGATCGTTACAGCCTCGTCCGATAAATCAGCGAAACTTTGGGACGCGCAAAGCGGCACGTATTTGCGTAGTTTTAGAGGTCACGAAGAAGCAGTAGTCGCTGCTAGCTTTTCACATTCTGGATCGCAAATTCTTACATTCTCTCTTGATCGTACGGCACGACTTTGGGATACCGTGACCGGACAGTCATCAGCCACGCTGGGTGGTCACACTGAGCCAATTTCGCAAGCGCGTTTCAGTCCTGATGGCAGCCGGATCGTGACCACCGCATTTGATGGCTACGGAAAAATATGGAATGGTCAAACGGGGGAACTTCTCGCATCACTCGTGGGTCTTGGTTGCGTGAAAACGCTGCGGGGTGGGGTGAGCCGGACTCTCTGAGCCGACTTGGCGTCAAAGTAGCATATTTTTCCAATCTCGATGTTGGAATCCCGCGAACGGGCTTTCTGGAGCGTTGTGATCGCTCCCATGAGGTCGGATACACGCGCGCGACGGCGTTCTGCTTCACGCCTTCATCGCCGCGATGATCGGCTTCACGCCCATGATGTTCATGACGCGTGTCAGATTGTAGGCGAGCACGTGCAGCGCCATCTCGGTTGCCACGTTCTTAAGCCGCTTCATCAGGAAGTGCGTCGCGCCCATGCGCATCTTTAGCGTCCCGAACGGGTGCTCGACTGTCTCGCGCCGCCGTCGCATGGCCTGTGGATCGGCGTCGAGGCGCTTCTGCGCAGCTTCCATGACATGCTCGTGCTCCCAACGGGAGATGACGCGGTTCTTGGCTCTCGTACAGCGAGGTTTGAGCGAGCAGGTCGCGCACGCGTTCGTATAGTACCGGCGTATGGCGCGACCAGCGTCCACCGTGCCTGAATGATAAATCAAGGCTTCGCCGGCAGGGCAACGATACGCGTCCTGGTCTACGAGATAGACGAAGTCATGCTTGCCGAATTTCCCGTTCGCTTCCATGCCCGATGTCATGGGTTTCGGCAGCGTCACGGCAATGCCGGCATCGTCGCAGGCTTTGAGTTCCTCGCCGGTGTAGTAACCACGATCAGCCACTGCTTCGAGCTTGTCGACACCAAGAACTAGCTTGGCCTGCTTTCCCATGTTGGCAAGTTGTGCGCGATCTGTGCCGCTATTCGTCACCTCATGCGCGATGATGAGATGATGCTCAGTGTCGACGACGGTCTGCACGTTGTAGCCAACGACGCCTGATCCGCGGCCGCTTGTGGCCATCATGCTGGAAGCATGTCTCCGACATGGGATAGACTATCGGGATCTGTCAGCGATATCTGCTGATCTGGCGACGCCAACATTGCCTTCTCGTGCGCTTCGAGCTTCTGCATCTCGCTCGCGAGCTTGCCGAGTTTCTCCTTGAGATGCGCCGTCTTCGCGGCAAGCCCTTCGGAGGGCTCTTGCAGATCGGCGGTGTCGAGCTGCGCCAGATAGCGCGCGACACTCTCTTCAAGCTGCTGGCGTCGCCGCTCGACTTTGCCCCGGCTGAAATTCTTGTCGCGCGTGTTGACCGCCTTGAATTTGGAGCCGTCGATGGCCACGCTCGCCTTCGTCAGCAACCCCATCTGACGGCACAGATCGACGAATTTTGCGCACACCTTCTTGATTGCCAAGCCGTTGTCCTTGCGAAAGTCGGCGATTGTCTTGTCGTCAGGCGCGAACCGCCGCAGCAGCCAGATCACTTCGAGGTTGCGCCTCGCTTCGCGTTCCAAACGGCGGCTCGACTGGATGCGATTGAGATAGCCGTAGATATAAAGCTTCAATAAAGCCGAGGGATGATAGCCGGGGCGGCCCGTGACCGCAGGTTCCGCGTCTGAGAAGCCCAATTCTGAGAGATTCAGGTGGTCGATGAACGCATCACACACGCGAACAGGATTGCTCTCATCAATCCAATCGTCGAGGCTTTCTGGCAACAACGTGGACTGACTACGATCGGCCCCTGTGATAAACCGTTTCATGGATCGCCCCCCGCAAATCGCGAGGCAATTCATAGCCGACTCGCCCTTTTCACGCAGCCAGGGTCATAAAGATCATATTCTGGATGTCGCTTTCAGTCCCGACAACTCTCAGATCGCCACTGTTTCGCGTGACCAAAGTGTTAGACTATGGGATTCGCAATCTGGGAACCCGATTGCCGTCATGCGAGAACATGAAGACATTGTGAATTGCGTCAGTTTCTCAGCTGATGGCCATCGCGTCGTGACTGGTTCTGTCGATCGGAACGTCATTATCTGGAACGCGCGCGCGAACCCACATGTGAGAAGCAACCCTGCCCCCAATCCTATTCAATCGATTGCAGTCAGCCCAGACGGATCAATGGCGCTGGAGACGTCCATGGCCAATGTCGTTGTGCGGGACATCGTTCGATCAGATACAATCAAGCAGCTGAACGGTCATAAAGAGTGGGTCACATTCGCCAAGTGGAGCAATAACGGACGCTACATCTTGAGCGGAGGCGCGGATCAAAAGGGCATCGTCTGGGACGCTTCCACCGCCAAAGAGATCGTAGTATTCGAAGAGCACGGGGGCATCGTTCGTGATGGAAGCCTCAGCGCTGACGATCAGCGCGTAGTGACTGGAAGCAATGACGGGACCGTCCGGCTGTGGGACCGCGTCACCGGCAAGACCATATCGATATTTAGCAGCCATCAAGGCGGCGTCGTCAAAGTGGTGTTCAACCAAGACGGTTCTAAAATTGTCAGTCTCGATGAGAAAGGCGTGTTGAGAGTTTGGAATGCTGGAACCGCCAAGCTGCTCTTCGAAACGTCTAAATCGACTGCGTCGATTACCGATGTTGCCTTCATTGATCGGAATACACTAGCTGCATTGAATCGTGAAATTGGCTTTGACGTTCTTGACGCTTCTTCAGGTAAGAACATTCGATCGATCGCAACCAGACACACGCTGCCTGAAGCCGCGATCAACCACGCCCAATTCTATCCGTCACGATCGAGAGCCCTGCTGGCATACAAAGACGGTGTGGTGCAAATGTGGGACTTACAAAAAGGGCATAAGATCTGGGAAATCAATGCGCACGATACCGTGTCGGCTGCCGAGCCCATCGGTGAGGACCGTGTGTTGATTGTCTATGGCACCAGTAGTTGGGTTGCCGTCGTCGATGTGCGCAATGAATCATATTTCAGCGTCCTCCTCGATGCGCACGACATTGGTACTGCCACCGCGGCGATCAGTCCCGATCTTACGCGGGCAGTCACGAGTGACTGGAACGGCTTCAGTCATGTGTGGACTTTGGATTGGTTGTACCGGATACAGGGCCGCCAGCTATTGGACGAAACGTGCTCGTGTCATGTGGGCGTGACGGGTGGCTTCACAGATGTGGAACTCAAGGATTCCATTCTTGCAGGGTTGAATCCTGACAATCTGGTCGCCCGCAACCCGTGCCTGCGCCGCGGGCCGCTGCATTGGGAGTACTACACGCAAGCCTTCACCCGCTGGACGAAATGGGCGGCGGAACGGCTTGAGCGCTTCGCGCCGCAGCCGGTGAAATAGGTCGCTCGGCATTCCGCGCGTGCTATGTTTGCCATTGCGGACGAAGTCCAGGAGGCGTGATGAGCGATGTGACTCGTGATGCGCGATTGTATCGCTGTATGTGGGCGGGCCAACGTTGAGCGGCACTAATCCCGGCCTATTTCGTCGGTTCTTACTTGCTGCTAATATTAAGCCACATAGTGGCCAGGACTGGCGGGTTCGCGCCGCCGTTAGGGGATTTAGATTTATCCCCCTTCGACGCCGTCGATGTCGTTTTCCTGATCATTGGTGCAAGCGCGGTCCCGTTTGTGGGGCGCTATGGTGCCGCTGCAGTAATCTTTGGCTTGATAGCAACAACCACTTTCGCGATCAAAGTTGGCCTTACGATCTTCAGTTACCGCGACATTGTTGAAATCCTGCGCGGAAGTCCCGGTATCGGCCACCGGATCCGGGACACGATCCAAGCGAGCATCGTCGTGCTCCCCGGTTGCATGGCGTTGTGGTGCGGAATCCAACTGCTTTTGCGGGACATCACGCCCTCAATCTGCTCGAAATACAACGCAGTGGCGAGCCAAAGGCGACAAATCTACCGTGTGACCAGCTGGACCAAAGCCTACTGGATCGCAGTCGCAGCATTTTTATCTTTCGCACTGTTTGCAGTAACGAATGCGCTGGTTTTTGCGATAGTTGTTTATGTTCTTGGGGTACCTGAAGCGTAAGCCCCCGGTGAGGCTTTCAATTACCCACATTTCCCGCCCCGATATCGACACCGATTTGGATGTCGGTCAGGCGTGACAGCCCGCGCCACATGACGATGTTGCCGGGTGGCGGATCGCTGGCTCTGGCGAGATATCCGCCGAGGCGTGCGAGCTT
>JAYSVT010000339.1:0-3247 GCA_043718455.1 Hyphomicrobium sp. | reverse complement strand
TGCCCGAGGCCGACGCCGTCCGCGCGGCGCTGAAGACCTGCCCGTTCGTCGTCGTCTCGGATGTCGTTCGCCACACCGACACAACCCCCTTCGCACACGTTTTGTTGCCGTCCCTCGCCTGGGGTGAAAAGGACGGCACAGTCACCAATTCCGAGCGGCGCATTTCCCGTCAACGCGGGTGTATCGCGCCACCCGGCGAGGCGAGAGCCGACTGGTGGCAGATGGCGGAAGTGGGCCGGCGCATGGGATTCGCGGATGCCTTCGGCTATGCGAGGGCCGCTGAAATTTTCGCCGAATACGCGCAGCTTACGGGAATCGAAAACAACGGCACGCGCGATTTCGACATCAGCCGTTACTCAAACATCACGCGGGAGGAATACGACACGTTGGGCCCCGTCCAATGGCCTCAGCCCGCAGCGACTGACACCGCCTCAACCCGGTTTTTCGGTGACGGCCGATTTTTCACACCAGACCGCCGCGCTCGCTTTATCGCGACGCCCTATCGTGCGCTCGCATGCGCAACGACCTCACAATACCCATTCGTCCTGAACACCGGCCGCATTCGCGATCAGTGGCACACCATGACGCGGACGGCGAAATCTTCGCGCCTCATGTCGCATATGGCCGAGCCCCACGTGGAAATTCATCCAAACGATGCGGGTTCCTTGGGGCTTGATGACGCAGCCCTCGCAGAAATCGCAAGCCCGCACGGCTGCGTCGTTGCCCGCGTCACGATTACGCCACGCGAGAGACCCGGCTCCGTTTTTGTGCCGATGCACTGGACCGATCAATACGCCAGCTCCGCGCGCGTCGGGGTGCTCATCAATGCAAACGTTGATCCAATTTCCGGCCAACCGGAATTAAAGGCGGCCCCGGTTTCCGTCCGGCCCTTTGCAGCGGATTGGCATGGATTCGCCGTCAGCCGCACGAGGCCCGAAAACTTTCCTGCGGACTACTGGGCCGCTGCGCCCTCAAAATCAGGTTGGCGCGTTGAACTCGCAGGCTGCGCCGCGCAGCGAGATTGGGACGCGTATGTCCGGCACTTCTTTAAGATAGCTGGCGCTGACTCAGTTGAGGTTCTGGCGTATCACGACGAACGCGGCGGCCAACGACGGTTCGCGATCTTCGATGGCGACCAACTCATCGGCGCCTTGTTTGTGGCTCCAAGCCCTATCACCGTATCGCGCACATTCGCGTCCGATAAGCTCGGCGGACTTTTTCAAGAACCATCCGCCAGGTTGAATGTGTTGGCAGGTCGCGCGGGGGCGGCTGAGCCTGATCGTGGCGCCATTGTCTGCGCGTGCTTTGAAATCGGCTTCAACCAAATCGTAGACGCTGTAACAGGCGGAGGCTGTATCTCGCTTGATACTGTTGGCGCAGCACTGAAGGCCGGAACCAGTTGCGGCTCTTGCCGTCCAGAAATCGGGAGGATCATCCATGACCAAGCAATTGCCAAGGCGAGCTGAAACTCGCCGCAGTAGAGCCGCGTGACGCTGGTAGGAACTTGGACAAGAAACACCGAACAAGTATTATCTTGAGGCAGTGCGTCATTTCCTTGACATCTTGGCAGCATGCAAAACACATCAAGCCATCGTCGTTACCGCTCATGAAAAGGGCCGCGTGAGCGGCCCTTTGAAAGATCGCTTCAGAATAACTTACTTTTTCGACGGGGCTTTTGCGGGATCTGAGCCGCTTGAACTTGATCCGCTTGAGCCAGCACCAGCACCCGTGCTCGCGGAGTTCTTCAGCATTCCACTTTCACAGCCTTTTTGAAATTCACTGCTAGAAAGTTTGCCGTCGGCGTCGAGATCGATGCCTTTAAAGTCACCTGCGGCGTAGGGTTGCGCGCTTGCTTGGGGAACTGAACCCGTGCTGTTTACATCAAGTTGTTTCCAAAGTGTCTGACAATCCGCTTGAGTCATTTTCATCGAACCGGTTTCTGCAGCAGCTGCACCCATCAGCGCGATACCGCAGACCAAGTAACTCGAGCCAAAAATCAATGCTTTCATCGAGATTCCTCCTGGATTATATCTCAGGCCGATGCCTGGATTTGTGAGAAACACTTGGCTTGGCAGTAGGTTCCGACCTATTATTCATGAGATTTGTTGTGTCCAATTTGAGCCTAAGTTCGAAACGAGCACCATAGAGTGAAGCATTGGAGGAGGGGGAATATGGACGGCAGGGGGAATCACGGCGCTTCTTGGTCGATGCTGATTGGTCTCGTGATGATGTCAGGCTTGATGAGCTGGCAAACAACACCAGTCGCTAATAACAGCATCTATGGATCGTTCGGTCCCGAAGGTCTGAGACTTAGGGAGCAACTTTGGGTGTTGCCGAGCGCCGATCCGGCATTCGCGCTTCGTGCGACGTTATTTCGTCCCGAGAATATCAAGAATCAACCAACCCCGCTCGTTATCATAAATCACGGCACCGATGAGTCCACGCGCGAGTCCGTGGCCATGCCTGTGTTCTATTGGCTGTCGCGCTGGTTTGTGGAACGAGGATATGCAGTCTTGATTCCCCAACGGCGCGGACACGGCGCAACAGCCGGAAGATTTGCCGAAGCAATCGACAATTGTCAGTCGCCGGATCACGCCCGCGCGGGTGACGTCGCCGCCGATGACATCGAATCGGTCCTTAATTATATCGCCCAGCAGCCGTTCATCGACAAAAGGAGAATATTCGTCGCTGGCGTTTCAACCGGCGGATGGGCTTCCCTGGCATTGGCGGCTCGCAATCCTCCAGAATTACGCGGGGTGATTAATTTCGCTGGTGGACGCGGCGCTCATGCTAATGGGCGGTCGAATTCAATTTGCGGTGCGGAAAGTTTAGTGCAAGCAGCAGGCCGGTTTGGAGCAACAGCAAAAGTGCCGACCCTATGGCTTTATGCGGAGAACGATAGTTATTTCGACCCCGGTTTAGCGAAGTCGATGCACACGTCATGGACTCAGAGCGGTGGTCAAGCAGAATTTCATGTGCTTCCGGCTTATGGTTCCGAAGGACATCGGATTGCCGACGACAAGGCGGGATGGCGACTGTGGGGCGCGGCCGTTGAGCATTTCATTCATTATTCAAGGCACGCTGCCGTCGAATAACTAATTGTCAACGTAACAGCGAGGTTACGTTTTCCGGATTTGTAAGCAATTTCTCGACAGCCGGCGATACGCATGTAACGCCGGCCATCGAAATTATCGATCCAAATTAATTCCAACGTCTGTTGTTGCTCCACCGACGCTCGTTGCGCCAG
>JAYSVT010000338.1:0-3248 GCA_043718455.1 Hyphomicrobium sp. | reverse complement strand
AACGAGATAGCGCACTTCAGCCGCAGCCATGCCTCCATTGGCGGCTCGGAAGATCAAGCAAAACGCGGCATCATCAGGACTTCAAAGGGACTGCTTCTTGTGGCAATCGCTCCGGCGTTGAAGAGCGATGGAACCGGCGACCCCTTGGGGAAAGTTATTTCGGCAAAGTTGCTGGATGTCGAGGCGGCCAAAAAATTGACAGGCGTCGACTTCTTCTTGGAAGAGTTCCCCCAGCCCATCAACTATGCGAGCCTACCTGAAAACATCGAACTCACAACACTGGACGAACGGATCCAAACGACTACCGTCCTTCGCAGCATTGTTGCGCGGCCTCTCGTGTACCTCAAAGTTAACTCGCCTCGCGACGTCAGCCGCGCAGGAGCAACTGCGATACAGTCCGCGATGTTGATGATGATCACAGTGGGCGTAGCGGCTATCGGCATCCTATGGGCATTTCTCGAACGTACGGTCGTATCCCGGGTCGCGGCCCTCAAGCAGCACTTTGCGACTGCCGGCAACAGCGGAAAGATCACGGCTGCACCGGGCACCAACTGTACCGATGAAATCGGCGATCTAGCCCGGTCTTTCAATTCCATGGCCGGACAAGTCAATCACCTGCGCGATGCGCTGGCTGACAGTTCCTACATGTCAGGACTGTCCGAATGGGCCGCCGGCACGCTTCACAACGTGCGCAATGGTCTCGCTCCGGTTAACGCAACAACCTGGCAGGTTCAGCAACTCTTCGAAGGCCCGTGGCTTAAAAATATTGAGACCGCTGCTAAGGAACATGCTGACGCTGCGACAACGCCTGACCGGCGCAAAAAGTTGAACACCTTCCTCGTTGGCAGCGCCGGGCGCTTTGTCGAAGCCGCAAAGAAAACGGCCGATCTCACTGCAAAGATTAATAACGCCAGCCAGTCCGTTCTCGACATCGTCGCCGAATTCGAGAGCTATGCTCATCGCAAGACGACACTGGAACCCGTCGATCTATTGCCTATGTTAAAGACCGTCGCAGCATCAACGATCGACGTGCAGACAAAGGATGCTGAATTTATTCTGCCGCACGCATCAGCAATGATCACCGGCAACGAAGTCATCTTGCGACAGGTTATCTCGAACATCTTTGTCAATGCCACCGAGGCGATCGAGGGCCAGCAGAGCCAGGGCCGCATTGAAGTTTCGATTGCTACCAATGGGCCGAACCCTGCGCTCGTCCGCATTGCGATATCCGACAACGGCGAAGGTCTCGCATCCGATCGCCTTGAGGCAATCTTCCGGCGCGGCGTCAGCACCCGAAATCGGGCATCTGGCGGGCTCGGGCTTCACTGGTGCGCCAACGCCGTCAAGGTGATGGGCGGAGTCATTCGCGCTGAAAGCGACGGACCCGGTCTCGGCGCAACTATTATTCTCGAACTTCCGAAATGTGAAACCAACCTCAAAGAGGCAGCCTGATGTCAATTATCCGAACCCCCCGGTTGCTCGTTGTCGATGACGATCTTGGCGTTATCGCCGCCTACCGGCTTGTGCTCGAAAAATCGACGGAACGCCGAACGGTCCAAGATATGTTTGGGCTCGATGCGCTCGAAAAGGAGCTGTTCGGCGCGGAAGCTATAGAAGATAAGCCGTGGCGCATCACATTCCTCGATCAAGGCGTTGATGCCATCAATGCTGTCAAATGGGCCATTGAAGATGGCGATCCATTTACAGCGATCTTCCTCGACGTGCGCATGCCGCCGGGTGTGGATGGCTTTGAAGTTGCCGAGCAGGTTCGCAAGATGGATCCTAATGTGCACATGGTCATCGTCACCGGGTTCTCGGATTTCATGTACGAGGATTTTCTCGAGGTCGCGGGCCCCGCAGATCGACTCACTTATTTGCCAAAACCTGTTTGGCCAGATCAGCTGCGCAGCGTCGCACGCAGCCTGATCAACAAGGCCACGAGCCTATCGTTGCACTAGTTAGGCACAAGAAACCGGTTGAAAGGCTATACGTCGTGCCGGATCCAAACGTTTGGCTCGACGTAACGGCCGACCCCTGAAGCAACATCGACTTCGAGCGGCACAAGCGCACCCTTGAATGGCACGCGGCCGTCGGTATCGAGATTGCTCCACGTCCAAGGGCGCCAGAACTCGATAGGCTGCTCAACAACCATAGAGCGGTCGCAAACCCCGACGACGTTGCCGCCGGCAGCGACGTGGCTTCTAATCCACGGATCGTAAATGCGGCCGCGCTCATCGCGCCAATCGAGATATTGATCCATCGGTACGAAAGGATGCCGGCATTTTTCGCTAGGGCGCACCGGCGCGATAACGCGCGAGAAATCGTGCATCGCTGCAAGGGCCCGCATGGTGTTGATCATGTCGCGTGCCAACCCTTTATGACGATGCTGCTCGGGGACCGATATCGATAAAGCACTCACGGCATTGGCTCTTTTGGCATTGCGGTTCGAGGCCGTATCGACTACCCAGTCCCAACCTTCGCGCGGAAGCTGCGTAGACTCTGGCACATGCAGCGGCACGCACATTCCGGTCGCAACCAATTCGCCTGATTGCAGATCGACCATGCACAAATGATAATCTGGAAACCTTTCGAGCAGATCCTCGTAATGGCTATGATGGGCGGCAGTGTAATCGAGGAAACTCAACTCCTCCCAGGTCTCGTTCTCGAGTGCAACAGACGCTTCGAAAAGTTCGGGATGTTCTGCGCACGTCGTGACCGCGAATTGTTCTGCCGTCTCTTTGCGTGTCCGCGCCAATAGTTGACGCGACTGCGTATACTTACGATCAATAAGCTGAAGCATTTTTCCCCACGCGTTACACGCCTACAAGCGCAACGTGGCACAAGGATTAACACAAAATAAATGATAAACAATCCAAAACCACCAAAGTTGGTGCGCTGACAACCGCGCTAAGTCCGTAATTTGATAGGTTGCATGCACGAGTACATTAACTCTTGCCGCACTAATCATTACAACTCTCTTTCCAAAATGGCGGGCAATTGAATTCGCCTGTATTTCTCGATTCAAATCACTCAAGCGCCAAATCAGGCGGGCCGTAAATCACTCGGCCCGATGACCATTCCAGGTGGCGCCCATAATTTATTAATTGGTGCCGGATGGCAACTCTCTCCAATTGAGAGTTCGCTGCAACGCACACGTCATCTCGCTTGAAGGGAAGTCCTGCTTGATCGGACATGCCGCTTGAAGTGAAGGCGCCGCACCCAACGCATCGGCCGCATCGCGCTGCAGA